>NZ_BAABBA010000017.1:0-97253 GCF_039537705.1 Georgenia daeguensis | reverse complement strand
GGCCGGTAGACGGACCGGCCGAGGTGGGTCACGGTCCCGGTGACGGGGTCGGTGACCAGGCGCCGCCAGGTCCCGCCCGCGGCCAGGGCCCGGGCCAGGTCCGGGGTGATGGGCCCGTACCCCTCCAGGTACGCCGCCGGAACGGCCTCCTCGCCCACCTCCCCGCCGCCCTCGCCGGTGTCGGCGTCGTCGGTGTCGGCATCGGTGCGCCCGGCACCGCCCTCGGCGCCGCCGGCACCGGCTCCGGTTCCGCTGCCGGTAGAGGCCGTCCCCTCGGCGCCGACGGTCGAGGCCGACCCGCCGGTCGAGGCAGACCCGTCGGCGCCGGTGCAGGTGCCGGTTCCGGTGTCGTCAATGGCGGTGGTGGGCAGGGCTGTGCCCTCTGACCCGCCCGGGGGTTCGGGCGGGAGGGTGGTGGCCAGCGGCACGGTGACGTGGACGCGGATGTCGGGAACGGTGAAGCGCTCGCACGAGCGCAGCAGCAGCTGGTGCAGCGGCGGGAACTCCACCCCCACCGGGACCCCCGGCGGAGCCGCGCCCGGCACCGCACCGGGCGGCACGACCCGTGGTGGGGAGGCAGACGCTGCGCGGGAGTCCGCACCGCTCCCGGTGTCCGCCCGCGGACCATCCGGTGGCGTGCCGGGGGTGCCGTCGTCCGAGGGCGCGGGCGGGCCGTCCGGCGGTGGGCCGTCTGTCGGGGAGCTGTCCACGGTCCGTGTTCGTGTGCGGCTCGCGTCGTTCACGTCGGACACGTCGGGCACGCCGGTGCCGGTGCCGGTGTCGGCGTTGCTCGGGGTCTGGGGTGGGCCGGTGGTGCCGGTGGTGCCGGTGATCAGGGCGGCGTGGGTCAGGGCCAGCAGGGCGTCGGCGCGCAGCTGGTCGATCGTGCGGGCGTCGCCGTCGTTCTTCGCCCCGTGCGCGATCGCGTCCAGGGTCAGATCGACCTGGACACAGTCCTCGGCCGGCAGCACCGCGTAGATCGACCCCATCCCGTCGGGGAGCACCCGGGTGTGGTTCACGTGCCGCCGCGCCCGCGCCCGCACCCGCCGCTCCTGCGCGTCCTGCGGGTCGACCTCCACCAGCGCCCGGGCCAGGTCCCGACGCACCTGCGCCACCGTGCGCCCGTCCGCCTCCTCCAGCACCCGCGCCTCGACCTGCACCGCGACCTGCACCGGCGACCCCTGCAGCGTGGTCACGATCGCCGCCGCCTTGGCATAGTCGACCACCCCCGCCTCCAGCGCCGCCGCGGTGTCCCGGAACCGCCGCGTCAGGCCCTGCCCGACCCGGACCAGCGTGCGGGCCTCCTGCCGCGAGACCGCCAGCCGCATCGCGATCTCCTCCCCCGTGACGTCCACCGGCCCGGCCAGGCGCGGATGGTCGAAGAACGTCGCGGTCTCCGCCAGCCCGGCCGCCGCCAGCGCCACCCGCCCCGCCGCCCACGCCTGGACCCGCCGGTGCGCCGCCAGGACCTCGATCCCCGCGACCCGCCCCAGCCTCGACACCTCCGTGCCGGTCAGCACCGCCGCCAGGTCCGCACCCCCACGCATCCCCGCCAGCACCCCCACCCCGACCCCCAGCGACGCCGCACCCTCCCCCGCCACCACCGGGTCGAAGACCTCCAACACCCGCCGCCGCAACGCCCGCGACCACGCCGGACCACCACCCACAAACCCCTCAGGATCCGGCGCCCCCGCACCGTCATCAGCCGCCTCGGCGGCCCCGGCGTCGGCGTCGGTGACGGCCTCGACGGTGGCGGCGCCGGCATCGGAGTCGGCGACGGCGTCCGCGGTCACCACCACGCCCGCGGCGGTGCCGACTGGGTCGTCGGAGCCGGCAGAGGAAACGGCGGCAGCATCGAGCTCGCCGGCGGCAGACTCCTCGGCCGGCAGCGCGCTCGTCCGGGTGAACCCCGCCGGCGCCAGCCCGGCCAGGACTGCGGACCCCTCCGTGTCCGCCCCGGGGGCGCGCGGGGCCTCGTCGTCCGGGCCCAGCAGCTCCTCCAGCACCCCCTGCGCCCACGGGTCGCCCGCCTCCAGCAGCACACCAAGACCCTGCAGCCCCGCGCTCGAGAGCTCGTGCGCCCGCGCCAGCCGCTCCGCCGCCCTCTGCTCAGCGGCGAAAGCACGCAGATGCCGGCATGGGCCGTGCCGCCCGTCCTCCGGGCAGCACCACCCACCCGCACCGCGCACCCCGCCTCTGCTCATGGATCGATCGTATGTTCGACCACTGACATCGGGCATCGCCCGTCGCTGACCAGCGAGTTCGCTCACGCACGAAGGTCGGTGCCGGCGTCGCACCTCCGACGTCCTCAGGGATGACCCGCTCCGAAGGCGTGGTTCTGCAGGCGCCGGAAGCAACCGGCCCCGCCTTGCCGCCAGCGCCAGCGGCCGGCCGGCCAGCAGCGGCGAGCGCGAGCCACGAGCCACGAGCCACGAGCCACGAGCCACGAGCCACGAGCCACGGAAAGCGACCGCCAGCCGCTCGTTGAACAACACGTCCGGACCGCCCACGATCCCCGTTGGCGAGCTCCACCCGAAGCAGATTCACTCCCCGGCCAAGGCCCCGAGAAGGGTCTCATTCCCCCAGCATGGCCCGGAGACGGGTGAGCATCTCCCCCCGCGTCTCCACACCGAGGCGACGACGAATCCTCGCGATGTGGTGCTCGGCGGTGCGCGGCGAGATGAAGATCGTCTCCCCGATCTCCCTGTAGGTCTTGCCGGCCAGCACCAGCCGGGCGACCTCCTGCTCGCGCGCGCTGAGACCCGTCTCGTCCACCACCCCGACCGGGATTCCCGACGGCGTGGTGGTGTCCTCAGGCTGACGTGCCGCCGCGGAGGGGTGCAGATCGCGGGCGCAGGCGAGCAACCTCGCCATGTCCGCCCGGTCCGGCGCCCGTGCGGCCGCATGACCTGCGAGCCGGGCACCGTCCCAGGTCAGGCCGACGGCGGAGAGCCCCTCGGCGGCGCGCTCCACCGCGGTGACGTCGACGTCGGAGCTGAGCACCCGCACCCAGGCACGGCCCGCGGCCGCGAGTGCCGCGGCGTACGGGTTGGTCGCGGCTGCGGTCACCAGTCCGCGGGCGTGCGGAGCCAGGCTCGCGGGCTGACCGGTGAGGATCGCCGCCTGGACGCCGCACCAGTGCAGGGGCGCGGCCCACACCGACGGCTGGCCCAGCCGCTCGAGCAGCTGCCACGCGTCGGCGAGGTGCGGGTCAAGCCGTGTCTCCTCGTGCAGCCGCGCCGCCGCCATGAGCAGCTCGCCGAGCGGCAGGAGGCTGAAGAGGTCGACAGGGAAGTGCAGGAGCGAGGCCCGGGCCCTCGCCCAGGCACGTACGAGCCCGGCCGCGTCGTCCGACCGGCGCGCGAGCCCTACCTCGAGCGCGGTCCGGAACATCTCGTCCCGGGGCACGAGGTTGCCGTCAGCCTCCTGCAGCGCGGCGCGGGCGTCGTCGGGCCGATCGCGCAGCATCGCCACCCACGCGCGCATGAGCTGGAGCCGGGGCGCGGCTGCCGGACCCCCCTGATGGCCGCGCAGGGCGTCCTCGACCACCGACTCCGCCACGGCGAGCTCACCGGTGTTGACCGCCACCAGGGCAGCGATGATCGCGGGCAGCTCGGGCACCGGCGCTGCCGCCCCGTTGGCGGAGAAGGTGTCGGAGGCGCGCACGAGCATCCACAGCGCCCGGGTCGACTGACCCTGCAGCGACTCCCACAGGCCGTCAGCCATGAGTGCACTGGTGACGGCGAGCGAGGTCGGTGAGCCGTGACGGGCACCCGCCGCCAGCATGCGCTCGGCCCCCTCGGCGTCCCCGGACCCCAGCATCGCGACGGCCGCGAGGGGCGCCGAGGCACCGAGCCGCTCCGCACCGGCCCAGCGGTACAGGTCGGCCCCGCGAGAGAGCATGCCCCGCTGCGCCCAGACGGACGCCCCGACGTCGACGGCGCGCACCAGGTCGGGCGGGTTCTCGTGACCGAGCAGCTCCTCGACGATGGCCCCGGCACGGTCCAGATCTCTCGCCTGGGCGGCCGACTGTGCTCGGCGTGCCGCGGTGGCCAGCGTGTCCGCGCCGGCCGCGGTCGCCTCCTCGTACAGTTCCGCCGCCAGCTCCGGCTCCACGGCCAGGGCGTCGTCCGCCGTCGACTCCAGCGCGCGCGCCACATGCGGGTGCCGCAGGCCGGTCCGTGCCAGCTCCCGGGCGACGTCGTTGAGCGAGTGGCCACCCGCGAGCAGCGTGTCGACCAGGGCCCGCTGCAGCGGCCGGACCCGGTACGCGGGCGTCACGGCCAGCAGCCCGGCGCGCACGAGCGGCACGATCGTGCCGTCGTGCATCATCAGCCCGCAGGCCACCGCCTCCGACACGATCGCGTCCCCCTCCGCCGGAGGGCCCTCCAGGACGGGCGGGACCGCGTCGCCGGAGAGGTCGAAGCCGACGGCGGAGGCGAGCAGGAGATCGCGGAGCCCGGCGTCGAGGTGCTCGATCTCGTGCCCCACCTGCAGCGAGACGGAGCCGAGCACGTCATCGGCCCCGAGACCGGTGCTGCGCATCGCGCCGACCATGCGGTTGACGAGCCACGCCATCCCACCGGTGGCGGCCAGGATCTTCTCGACCTCCTCCATCTGCACCTGGCCACGCAGGCTGCGCCCCGCGTAGGTCAGGATCTCCGCCGGGCCGAGCGGACCGAGCACCACGGGCGGACGCTGCTCGCCGAGCGCGGAGACGAGCCGTCGAAGCCCCGGCGCCACCGGCCACGGCCGGTACGCGACGACCAGATCGCCGTCGTGCTCGTTCCAGTGCCGCAGGACGTGCTCGTACGCCGGCTCGGGCAGGGTGTGCGCGTCGTCGATCAGCACCGCCCGGAACCCGGACAGGTTCTTCAGGTCGAGCTCGGACCGGACGAGGCGGGTCTCGACCCCGGTGCTGCGGTACGCGTCCGCGAGGTCTGCCAGGAGCGCCGACTTGCCGGAGCCGCCGACGCCGATCAGCGTCGCCGCCCGCCTGGCCGGCGGCCCGCCGGTGATCTCCTCGTACAGGGCCGCCGCCGCGGTGCCCCGGATGTCGCGGAGCGCGACCGGACGCTGACCGATCATCAGCCACCAGCCACGGTCGGTGACAGGGTCTCGCCGGCGGTCGGCTCGATAGCGGTGGGCGTGACCAGCGGCGGCTCCGTCGGTTCTGCCAGCGTCGAGGTCGGCGACGGCACCGGGTCCGGGGTGGCCGGCGGCACGGGCGCCTGCGTCGTCGGCTCGACCGTGGGCGCCTGGGACGTCGGCTCGACCGTCGGTTCCTGCGTCGTCGGCTCGGGCGAGGGCGTCGTCGGCTCCGGCGAGGGCTCCTGGGTCGCCGGCGGCTCGGGCGTGGTGGGCTCGGGCGACGGCGTGGTCGGCTCGGGCGACGGCGTCGTCGGCTCGGGCGACGGCGTGGTCGGCTCGGGCGACGGCGTCGTCGGCTCGGGCGACGGCGTCGTCGGCAGGTCCGTGGTCGGCGAGGGGCTCGGGCTCGAGGGCGAGGTCGGGGACGAGCTCGGGGTACCGGGCCTCGTCGGCGCCGTCGTCCCGGGCTTCGCGTCCTGCGACGGCGTGCCGCCGCCGCCCTTCCCGCCCGTCGTCGTGGCGCCCGGCTCCGTCGTCGTCCCGTCCTCTGACCGCGTGGACGACGGCGACGCCTCCTTCGCCGGACGGACGGTCGAGACCGCCTCGGCCTCCGCCCTCCGCCCCGCGAAGACCCCCGCGTCGGTCGCCATCGGGGCGGCCTGGGCGGGCGCGGCCGGCTGCTCGGCGGCGGCCGCCGCCGGCGGCTCGGGCCGCACGGAGTCACCGAGCTTGGCGACGACGTCCGAGAGGGTGCTCCGCCCCGCGTCGATCACCGTCGGTCCCTCCCCGGCCACCGAGGTGATGACGGTGATGCCGAGGACCGCGGCGGCCACGGCTGCGACCCTGGCTCCCGTGACCCGGCGGTTGGGCCGGGACGCCGGCTCCGGCACGAAGGCCGATCCGGCGGAGACGAGCCTCGGCGGCGCCTCGTCCGGCGTCGCCGCGTCCACCGTGTCGCGGGGGATGCCGGCGGGCGTGACGATCGCGGGCGGTGCGACGGCGTCGCCGGCGGCGGACAGCGCGGCCCCGAACGCCACGGATGCCTGCGGGTCGGTGTCGATCGCGATCGGACGGCCGAACTGCGCCGAGAGGACCTGCGCGACCAGGGGGATGCGCGAGGAACCCCCGACCAGGAGGATCGCCTCGAGGTCCGCCGGTGCGACCTTCGCCGACTCCAGCGCCGCCGCGAGCACCACCGCGGTCTCCTGGACGGCCGGGGCGATGAGCTCCTCGAGCTCGGCGCGCACGATCCGGACCTGGGTCTGCAGGTCGGGCAGGAGCACCGGGACGTCCGTCTCGGCGTCGGCCGAGAGCGCCTCCTTCGCCTCGGTGCACTCCCGCCGCAGCCGTGCCAGGGCGGACAGCGCCCCCGGCGCGGCGGGGTCGAGATCCGTCAGGCCCGTGCCCACCGCCGCGGCGACGTGGCCGAGCACGAGATCGTCGAGGTCGGCCCCACCGAGCCGCTCGAGGCCCTGGGGCTCGCCGAGGATCTCGCAGGCCCCCGGCCCCGTCCTGCGCACGACGGCGGCGTCGAAGGTTCCGCCGCCGAAGTCGTAGACCGCGACGACGGCGCCGTCGCGGATCCGCTGCTGGGCGAGGTAGTGGCGGGCCGCGGCGCAGGGCTCGCCCACCAGGGTCACGTCGGCGAGGCCGACCCCGGCCAGGGCCTCGCGGACGAGTCCGGTGCGGTAGGCGCCCCAGGTCGCCGGGACGGCCAGAGCCACCGCGGCGGGGGCCTCGCCCTCGCGCTCCGTGGCCCGGTCGACCACCCACCGGGCCTGGGTGGCCAGGAGGTCCTGCGGCGTGACCGAGACGTCCCCCAGCCGGAGGGGGACCGTGTCCCCCACCCGGCGCTTGACCTCGCGGACGACGCGCTCGGGGTGGGAGAGGATGCGCCGCTCGGCGGCCTCGCCGACCAGCACCTCACCGTCCTCGCCGAGGAAAAGCACCGACGGCACGGCGGCGCCCCGGGCCCCCAGCCGGAGGAGCTGCGGGACCTCCAGGTCCGTCCCGCCACCGCCCGGCCGCACCGTGGCGGCGAGGGTCGAGGTGGTTCCGATATCGATGCCCAGCAGGTACGGCATGTCTTCCCCAGACGGCGCTCATCGTCGACACAGCCCCCCGGCCCGCTGCCAGGCTACGACCCGACGGGAGGGCGTGCACACCCCTTGGAAGGGGGATTGAGAGGCGAGTTTTCGGCGGGATTATGCGGAATTTCCCGTCCCAGGCGTCCGGGCGACACGGCACCGGACGGGACGACGGCGGTGAGTGCCTAGGGTGACGACGTGACCACCCTGCTGCTCGCCTCCGCCTCCCCGGCCCGTCTGTCCACCCTCCGCTCGGCGGGGATCAATCCCCTCGTGGCGGTCTCCACCGTCGACGAGCCGGCGGTGCTCGCGGCCGCGGTCGCCGAGGCCGTCGCCTCCGGTCGGGGCGAGCTCCCTGCCGCCGAGCAGGTGCTCGTGCTGGCCCGGGCGAAGGCGCAGGACGTCCTCGGCACCGCCCCCGTGGCGGCCCAGGCCGATCTGGTGCTCGGCTGCGACTCGATGCTCGAGATCGACGACGGCTCCGGCGCGGAGGTGGTGGGCAAGCCGGCGGACGCCGCGGACGCCGTGGCGCGGTGGCGCCGGATGCGCGGCCGCTCGGCCGAGCTGCACACCGGGCACTGGCTCGTGGGCGGCGGGCAGGAGGTGGGCGCCACCTCCTCCACGGTGGTCCACTTCGCCGACCTCTCCGACGCCGAGATCGACGCCTACGTGGCCACCGGCGAGCCGCTGCGGGTGGCGGGGGCGTTCACGATCGACGGCCTCGGCGGCCCGTTCGTCACCGGGATCGAGGGCGACCACCACGGGGTGGTGGGCCTCAGCCTGCCGCTGCTGCGGGACCTGCTCGGCCGGCTCGGCCACACGGTGCCCGACCTCTGGTCCGGCCCCCTGGCCTGAGCGTCAGAGCCGGGCGACAACCTCGTCGAGCATCTCCTCGGTGAGCCTGCCCGTGAACGTGTTCTGCTGGCTGACGTGGTAGCTGCCGAGCAGCCGCACCCGATGACCGTCCGCGGCGCGGAGCAGCACCTCCGCCCCGTGCCCGAACCGCGGCCGCGGGCGGGGGACGTCCCAGCCGAGCCGTCGCGCCGAGGCCAGTGCCGCCTCCCACCCGATGGCGCCGAGCGCGAGCATGGAGCGCAGGCCCGGCGCCACGAGGGCGAGCTCCCGGTCGAGCCACTGCCCGCACGTGCGCCGCTCCTCCGGCGTGGGCCTGTTCGCGGGCGGGGCGCAGCGCACGGCCGAGACGATCCGCAGCCCGATCAGCTCCAGGCCGTCCCCGGCCGCGACGCTCTCCGGCTGGTTCGCGTAGCCGGCGCGGTGCAGGGCGGCGTAGATCCAGTCCCCGCTGCGGTCGCCGGTGAACAGCCGCCCGGTCCGGTTGGTCCCGTTCGCCGCCGGCGCCAGCCCGACGACGAGGACGCGGGGCGCCGCGTCACCGAACCCCGGCCCCGGGCGGCCCCAGTACGGCTGGTTCGCGAAGGAGGCGCGCCGCCCCGTCGTCGCGACGGACTCGCGCCAGGCGACCAGGCGCGGGCAGGCACGGCACACCGAGACGTGAGCGTCGACGTCGGCCACGTCCCGGGCGGCCGCGGCGAGCGCCGCGACCTCCTCCGCCGTGGTGGCCACCGTCGTCGACGGACAGGCCGGATCCCCGGGCCAGCCGGTGCCGGGCGGGACCGGCGAGGGGAAGAGCTGCCCGGTGACCGGGTGGGGCAGGGGCACAGCGGCGTCGGGCACGCCGCCCATCCTCCCGCGCCGGCCGTGCGCCACCCGGAATTTGTGACCCTGCTACAAGGCCAGACCCCATGACACACGTCACACCGCACGAAGTTGTCGGAATCGCACAACTGCCACCGGGCGCCGTTGAAGGGATGGACAGACTTGGCGCGCGTCGCCGGGTCGAAGTGGGAACCGGCGACGACGCACGGCTAACGTGGTGCGGTCATCTCACCCTTCTCGCACCCCGGGAGCGCCCCATGCCGAGCACCTCCACCCTGCCGGGTCAGCGTCACCGGCTCCGGAAGGTGCTCATCGCCAACCGCGGGGAGATCGCCGTGCGCGTCGCCCGGGCCTGCGCCGACGCGGGCATCGCGACCGTGGGCGTGTACGCGGACCCCGACCGCGACGCCCTGCACGTCAAGCTCGCCGACGAGGCCTTCGCCCTTGGCGGAATGCGCGCCGCGGAGACCTACCTGGACGCGGGCAAGATCCTCGACGTGGCCCGCCGCTCCGGCGCGGACGCCGTCCACCCGGGCTACGGCTTCCTCTCCGAGAACGCGGACTTCGCCCGCGCCGTCATCGACGCCGGCCTCGTGTGGATCGGCCCGCCGCCCGAGGCGATCGAGGCCCTGGGCGACAAGGTCACCGCCCGCCACATCGCCCAGCGCGTCGGCGCCCCCCTGGTGCCCGGCACCGCGGACCCCGTGGCCGACGCCGCCGCAGTCCTCGCCTTCGCCGACGAGCACGGCCTGCCGGTCGCGATCAAGGCCGCCTACGGGGGCGGCGGCCGCGGCCTCAAGGTGGCCCGGACCCGCGAGGAGATCCCGGAGCTGTTCGACTCCGCCGTGCGCGAGGCCACCGCGGCCTTCGGGCGCGGCGAGTGCTTCGTCGAGCGCTTCCTGGACCGCCCCCGCCACGTCGAGACGCAGTGCCTCGCCGACACCGCCGGCAACGTCGTCGTCGTCTCCACCCGCGACTGCTCCCTCCAGCGCCGCCACCAGAAGCTCGTGGAGGAGGCGCCCGCCCCGTTCCTCTCCCCCGAGCAGGAGCGCCAGCTGGTCGAGGCGTCGAAGGCGATCCTGAAGGCCGCCGGCTACGTGGGCGCCGGCACCTGCGAGTTCCTCGTGGGCGTGGACGGGACGATCTCCTTCCTCGAGGTCAACACCCGCCTGCAGGTCGAGCATCCGGTGACGGAGGAGGTCGCCGGCATCGACCTGGTGCGCGAGCAGCTGCGCCTCGCCGAGGGCGAGGAGCTCGGCTACGACACCGTCGCGCCCCGCGGCCACTCCATCGAGCTGCGCATCAACGGCGAGGACCCGGCGTCCGGGTTCATGCCCGCCCCGGGAACCATCACCTCGCTCACGTGGCCCTCGGGGCCGGGCGTGCGGGTCGACTCCGGCGTCGTCGGCGGGGACTCCGTCTCCGGCGCCTTCGACTCGATGCTCGCCAAGATCATCGTCACCGGCGCCACCCGCGAGCAGGCGATCGAGCGGGCGCGCCGCGCGCTGCGGGAGACCGAGATCGTGGGCCTGCCCACCGTCCTGCCCTTCCACCGCTCGGTGCTCGCCGAGCCGGACTTCGTCGCCGCCGGCGGCGCCGAGAGCTTCCGGGTGCACACCACGTGGATCGAGACCGACTACGCCGAGCGGCTGCGCGCGCTGCCCTCCACCCGGTCCGCGACCCCGCCGCCCACGCCGGAGCCGGCCGAGGCGGAGGCGACCGAGCGCGTCGTCGTCGAGGTCGGCGGCAAGCGCCTGGAGGTCGTGATCCCGGCGGGGCTCGGGATCTCCGGCGGCCTGCGCGGCGCCGCCCGCCGGCCCGTGCGCCGCTCGGCGGGGCGCACCGCTGCCGCGGCCGGGAGCAACGGCGCGTCGCTGACCTCCCCCATGCAGGGCACCATCGTCAAGGTGGCCGTCGCGGACGGCGAGATCGTCCAGGCGGGCGACCTCGTCGTGGTGCTGGAGGCCATGAAGATGGAGCAGCCGCTCGTGGCGCACCGCGCCGGGCGTGTGCACGGCATGGCGGCCGCCGTCGGCCAGAACGTCGCCACGGGCGCCGTGATCTGCCAGATCGACCCCATGGACGACGCCTCGGTGAACTGACGTCACCCGGCCGTCAGGGGACCCTGCGGCTGCGGCCGCCCGCACGCGCCGGAGCACGAGCGGGCGGCCGGCCTGCGGGGGCTCAGGCGAAGGCGCCGGTCCACGTCGTCGGCCCGAACACCTCGTAGTGGATGTTCTCGGCCGGGACCTCCCGGGCCACCAGCGCGTCGCGCACGGCGAGCATGAAGGGCAGCGGCCCGCACAGGAACGCCTGCGTGCCGGGCTCGAGGGCTACCTCGGAGAGGTCGACCCGTCCCGCGTGCACGACGTCGACCGGCCGGCGCGCACCGAGGTCCTCGTACCAGCGGTGCAGGCTGGCCGAGGGCAGGCGCTCGACCAGCTCCGCGAGCTCGCGGCGGTGGGCGTGGCTGGCGGCCGACCGGTCGGCGTGCAGCACGGAGATCGCGCGCCGGTCCTCGGTGTCGGCGAGGTGGTTCAGCATGCCGATGACAGGGGTGCACCCGATCCCCGCCGAGGCGAGCAGCAGGGGCGCGTCGCCCTCCGGCGGGAGCACCACGTCCCCGAAGGGCAGGGTGACCCGCAGGTCGTCCCCCTCGAAGACGTTGTCGTAGACGAAGTTCGAGACCTCGCCGGCCGGCGCGACCACGCCGTCGGCCAGCTCGGCCGCGAGGACGCGCTTGACGGTGATGCGCCAGCTGCCCTCCGAGGGCGCCGAGCACAGGCTGTACTGGCGGATCTGACGGGCGCCGTCGGGCAGGGTGACCCCGACGGAGAGGTACTGGCCGGGCAGGAACGCCGGCAGGGGCTCCCCGTCGGGCGAGGTCAGCACGAGGGAGACGGTGTCCGCGGACTCCAGCCGCCGGGCCGCCACGCGCACCGTGCGCCACACGTCGCCGACCTCCACCCCCGCGCCGCCGTAGAGGCCCTTCTCCATCGCGATGAGGGTCTCCGCCATCAGCCAGTAGACCTCGTCCCACGCCGCCGCGACCTCGGGGGTGACGGCGTCGCCGAGCACCTCGGCGATCGCCTCGAAGAGGTGCTGGTGGACGATGCGGTACTGCTCGGGGGTGATGCCGAGGGAGGCGTGCTTGTGGGCGATGCGGGAGAGGACCAGGTCCTGCCTGGCCGGGTCCGGCTCCAGCTGCAGCGTCGCGAACGCGGCGATCGAGCTCGCCAGGGCCTTCTGCTGCTCCCCCTGGCGCTGGTTGCCCCGGTTGAACAGGTCACGCTCGAGCTCGGGGTGCGCGGCGAACATCTTCCGGTAGAAGAGCGGGGCGATCTCGCCCAGCGCACCCCCCACCGCGGGCAGGGTGGCGCGGACGATCTCCTCGGACTGCGGTGTGAGCAACGGTCTCTCTCTTCCTGACGGATCTCTTGACTGACGGGGGGATCGGGGTTCAGCGCCCGAGCGCCGGTGCGGCGGCGGGCGCGGCCCGGGCGTCCGGGCGGGCGAGGTCGAGCAGGACGACGTCGGCCGGCGCCCGCGCGACCTGCTCGACGGTCACCGCGTCGAGCGAGGCGTAGAAGGCCTCCTGGGCCGCGCGCAGGGCGCCGCGGAGCCCGCAGGCGGCCCGCAACGGGCAGGGCGAGGGACCCTCGCAACGGGCCACCTCCTCCTCGCCCTCGAGCCGCCGCGCCAGCCAGCCCACGGAGGCACCTCGGCCCAGCTCGGTCAGCGCCAGGCCGCCGCCCCGGCCGCGGCGGGTCACCACCGCGCCCAGCTCGGAGAGCCGGGTGACCACCTTCGCCGTGTGGGAGTAGGAGACCTGCAGCTGGTCGGCGAGCACGCGGGTGCTCGGCGCGGACGGCGGCGTCTCGGCGGCGAGGCGCATGACCACCCGGAGGCCGAGGTCCGTGAACTGGGTGAGCTGCATGGGCGGCACCGTACGTAAATCGGAGTCTGCGACTCCAATTTCGGTGCTGTCGTATGAAGTCCGTTACGCCCCGGTTCACGACGTTTCGGGAGGGATGTCCTGTCCGGTTCCGCCCGGCATGTCGGATCTGCCCGGCGGAAGATCACGTCACGCTGTCCGCATGCCGGACGCGCGCCTGGCCGCTCGTCCGGGACCGGCCGCGGCCCGTGTGCGACGCTGATCCGGTGACCTCGCCCGCACACCGCCCCCCGCCCGACGCGCGCGTGCACCGTCAGCCCGGCGACGGCTGGGTCGAGTGCGCCTGCGGCGCCCGGCACTGGGGACTGAACGGCGCCGCAGGGCTCCTGCTGTGGCGGCCCGGGCCGGCCGGCGTCGAGGTCGTGCTGCAGCACCGCGCACTGTGGTCGCACCACGGGGGCACGTGGGGCCTGCCGGGCGGGGCGATCACCGACGGCGAGAGCCCGCGCGCCGGCGCCGTCCGGGAGGCGGCCGAGGAGGCGGGAGTCCCGACGGCGGCGATGCGGCTGCGCGCTGACCGCGCCCTGGTCCACCCCGACTGGTCCTACACCACCGTGCTGGCCGAGGCCGTGGCCCCGCTGGACCCGTCGGTGACCGACCCGGAGAGCCTCGAGGTCCGCTGGGTCGGCCTCGACGGCCTCGACGGTCTCGACCTGCTGCCCGCCTTCGCCGACGCGCTGCCGGAGCTCCGGCGCATGCTGCGGCGCCTGGTGATCGTGGTCGACGCGGCGAACGTCGTCGGCTCCCGCCCGGACGGGTGGTGGGCGGACCGTGCCGGCGCCACGCGCCGCCTGCGGGACCACCTCGCCGCCCTCGTGCGCGAGGGCCTGCCCGCCCGCGCCGTCGGCCTCCCCGGAGGCAGCTGGTTCCCCGACGTCGTCCTCGTCACCGAGGGGGCGGCCCGCAGCGTCGAGGCCGTCGACGGCGTCAGCGTGGTCAGCGCGGACGGCCACGGCGACGACGCCCTCGTGGCGGTGGTCCGCCGCCTGGTGCGCGACCCCGCCAACGACGTCCTGGTCACGACGGCGGACCGGGAGCTGGTCGGCCGGGTGGAGGAGCTCGGCGCCCGCGTCGCCGGCCCCCGCCTGGTGCGGAACTGATCGACGCCGCCGCGCCGTCCGGAACCCGGGCGGCGGTCACCGCCCGTGGGCGGCGGCACCTAGTCTTGGGGCATGAGTGAGCGCACCGCCTGGGCCTTCGGCCTCGCCACCCGCACCGACTCCGGCGACGTCCTGGACGTGTGGTACCCCTCCCCCGCGCTGGGCCCCGCCCCCGCCGACGCCGGCACCCCCGCGGACCTGACCGCGCTCGAGCGCCCCGACGCCGACCGGGGCGTGCGCACCGAGGTCGTGCGCACCGAGATCGACCTCGACGCCGCACCGGCCTCCACCGAGGACGCCTACCTGCGCCTGCACCTGCTCTCGCACACCCTCGTGGCCCCCAACACGATCAACCTCGACGGGATCTTCGCCGTCCTGCCCACCGTGGTGTGGACCTCGGCGGGCCCGTGCGCCGTGGAGGGGTTCGAGACCACCCGGGCCCGCCTGCGCGCCGCCCACGGCACGGTGACGGTCCACGGCGTCGACAAGTTCCCCCGGATGGTCGACTACGTCATGCCCGCGGGCGTGCGCATCGCCGACGCCGACCGCGTGCGGCTCGGCGCCCACCTGGCCGCCGGCACCACCGTCATGCACGAGGGCTTCGTCAACTTCAACGCCGGCACGCTGGGCCGGTCCATGGTCGAGGGCCGTGTCTCGCAGGGGGTCGTGGTCCACGACGGCGCCGACATCGGCGGCGGCGCCTCGATCATGGGCACCCTCTCCGGCGGCGGCAAGCAGGTCATCTCCGTGGGCCCGCGCTCCCTGCTCGGCGCGAACGCCGGCCTGGGCATCTCCCTCGGGGCGGACTGCGTCGTCGAGGCGGGGCTGTACCTCACGGCCGGCACCAAGGTCTCGGTCCTCGCCGGCGGCGGCACCCGCCCCAACCACGGTCAGCTCACCGAGCCGCCGGTGGTCGCGGCCCGCGAGCTCTCCGGCCACGACAACCTGCTGTTCCGGCGCAACTCCCTCTCCGGCGCCGTGGAGGCGCTTCCCCGCAGCGGCACCGGGGTGGAGCTCAACGCCGCCCTGCATGCCTGACCCCGCACCGCGGCGCCGCCGTGGGACCGGCTCGCGCACCCGTGGCTGCGGGGCCGGCGCCCTGGTGCTGCTGGGCTCCCTCGGCCTCAGCGTCGGCGCGGTGGTGCTCGCCCTCACCGTCCTCACGGGGGACGACGGCGCGTCCGGGACCTGCCGGGTCGACCTCGAGGACGGCACCAGCGCGGCGCTCGAGGCGGACCAGGCCGACAACGCCGCCCTCTTCGCCGCGATCGGCGCCCGGCGCGAGCTCCCGGCCCGCGGGGTGACGGTCGCCATCGCCACCGCGCTGCAGGAGTCCAAGCTCCGCAACATCGACTACGGCGACCGTGACTCCGTGGGCCTGTTCCAGCAGCGCCCCTCGCAGGGATGGGGCACCGTCGAGCAGCTGATGGACCCGGTCTACGCCACCAACGCCTTCTACGACGTTCTCGTCACCATCGAGGGGTGGGAGGGCAAGGAGATCACCGACGCGGCCCAGGACGTCCAGCGCTCGGCCTTCCCGGACGCCTACGCCCAGCACGAGGGTCGCGGCCGCGCGTTCGCCTCCGCGCTGACGGGGTACTCACCCGCGGCGCTCACCTGCCACCTCGACCCGGCCGAGGAGCCCACCGGCGACGGCGAGAGCCCGGGCGCCAACGCCGCGCAGCGTGCCGCGGCCGTCCAGGCCCGGCTCGCCCGCGACTTCGGCGAGGTCGCCTCCACCGTCGCCCCGGGCGGCGTCCTCGTCGTGGACGCCACGTCCGTGCCGCCCGGGCTGGAGCCGTCCCCCGAGCGCCGCGCCTGGGCCCTCGCGCAGTGGGCGGTGGCGACGGCGTCCGCGACGGGCGCCGACGTCGTCGCCGTGGACGGCCGCGCCTGGGTGCGCGCCGACGGCGACGAGGCCAGGTGGGTCCCGCTCGACGAGGCCGGCGTGCCCGACGCCGTCGCCCGGGCGGCCGCCGGTGCACCGCCGGGCGCCGTCGTCATCGCGTGACGCACCACGACCGGCGGGCGCGAGTCAGCGGGTGAACGCGCTGAGCCCCGTGATCGACCGGCCCACGACGAGCTGGTTGATCTCGTTCGTGCCCTCGAACGTGTAGATCGCCTCGGCGTCGGCGAAGAACCGGGCGACGTCGGTGTCCAGGGTGATGCCGTTGCCGCCGGCCACCTCGCGCGCCAGCGCCACCGTCTCGCGGGTGTGCCGGGCGATCCAGCCCTTGGCCAGCGCGGCGTCGGCGTCGGTGTGGCCCGGGCCGTCCTCGAGCTGGCTCAGCCGCACGGCCATCCCGAGCGAGGCGGTGAGGTTCCCGAGCATCGTCGCGAGCTTGTCCTGGACCAGCTGGAACCCGGCGATCGGCCGCCCGAACTGGGTGCGGGCCTTCGCGTAGCGCACCGCCGCCTCGAAGGCGCCCGCCTGCGCGCCGACCGCCAGCCAGGCGACGTCGGCGCGCATCGAGCGCAGCAGCCGGTTGACGTCCGTGAAGGAGTTCACGTCCTGCAGCCGCATGGCCTCCGGCACCCGCACGCCGGTCAGCGTGATGTGCCCGTTGTTGACGATGCGCAGCGAGACCTTGCGCCGGATCTCCTCGACCTCGACGCCGGGCGCGTGCCGGTCCACGAGGAACGCCTTGACCTGACCGTCGGCCTCGTCGCGGGCGACGACGGTGATGAGGTCGGCGTACTCGGCTCCCCCGATCCACCGCTTGGCGCCGTCGATCACCCAGCCGTCGCCGTCGCGGCGGGCGGTGGTCTCCAGGCCGCCGGCCACGTCGCTGCCGTGGTCCGGCTCGGTGAGCGCGAAGACCCCCTTGGTCCGCCAGCTGCGGATGCCGTCGTCGAGCGCGGCCACCTGCTCGGGGCTGCCGCCCAGGAGCACGGAGTTGCGGAACAGAGTGCCCTGGGCGCCGAAGAACACCGCCACGGAGACGTCGGTGCGGGCGAGCTCGAGCATCCGGAAGCCCTTGAACAGGGCGCCCGGCTCCCCTACCTCCGGCGGCGCCATGAGGTCCAGCGCCGCGATCGGGCCGCGGATCTGGTGCGGGAACTCGGCCCGGTCCCAGCAGTCGTTCACCAGCGGCTTCACGTCCGCCTCGAGGACGGCTCGCAGCCGGGTGAGCACGGCGTGCTCGGCGTCGCCGAGGAGGGACTCGTACCCCAGCGGGTCGACCTGCTCGTACAGGCGGGTGCGGGTGGTCCGGGCGTCGTGGACGGCGGTCATCGGCCCGGCCTCACGCGTAGAAGCGGAAGAGGGTGGTCGCCGCGACGGCCGGCTTGGTGCCCCCCTCGACCTCGAGGACGTTGTCGAGGGTGATCTGGTAGCCCCCCGGCACCTCCGTGACGTCCCGGACCGTCGAGCCCATGCGGACCCGGTCCCCGACCTTGACCGGCGCGGGGAAGCGGACCTTGTCGAGCCCGTAGTTGACCTTGGTGCTCACCCCGTCCACCTGCAGGAGCTCCTCGGAGAACGGGATGACCAGGGCCAGGCTGAGGTACCCGTGGGCGATCGGCGCCCCGAACGGCCCGTCCTTGGCCCGCTCGGGGTCGACGTGGATCCACTGGTGGTCGTCGGTGGCGTCGGCGAAGAGGTTGACCTGCTGCTGGGTGATCTCGCGGTAGGCGGACCGGCCGAGGTCCGCGCCGACGAGCCCGGGCAGGTCCTGCAGAGAGACGGTCGTGGTCATCGGGCGTTCCCCTCGTAGGTGGTGCGGATCAGGTGCTTCTGGAGCTTGCCGGTGGCGGTGCGGGGCAGGCGGTCGACGACGACGACGTCCTGCGGGATCTTGTAGCGCGCGAGCCGCCCGGCGAGGGCCGCGACGATCGACCCGGGCGTGACGTCGGCGCCCTCGGCGAGCACGACGTAGGCGTGGCCGACCTCGCCCCACCGCGGGTGCGGGACGCCGATGACGGCGGCCTCGGCGACGCCGGGGACGTCCAGGAGCGCGTTCTCGACCTCCGCGGGGTACACGTTCTCCCCGCCGGAGATGAACATGTCCTTGAGTCGGTCCTTGATCCAGACGTAGCCGTCATCGTCCACGGTCGCCAGGTCACCGGTGTGGTACCAGCCGTCGACGACCGCGGCCGCGGTGGCGTCCGGCAGGTTCCAGTACCCCTGCATGACGTTGGGACCCTGGGCGACGACCTCGCCGATCTCCCCGGGCGCGACCTCCGTGCCGTCCGGGCGCACCACCTTCCCCTCGACCCAGAAGTGGGGCCGCCCGGCCGAGCCGGCCTTGCGGAACGAGTCCTCGGCGAGCAGCAGGAAGATGCCCGGCGCAGTCTCGGTCATGCCGAAGCCCTGCTGGATGGCGACGCCGCGGTCGGCCCACGTGCGCAGCATGCGGTCGGGCAGCGGCGAGCCGCCGACGAGGACGTTGCGCAGGCTGGACAGGTCCGTGCCCGGGAAGTCGGGATGGGCGGCGAGCGCGTCCATCATGGCCGGCACCGCGAAGATCGACGTCACGCGCTCGGCGGCGACGGTGGCCAGCACCGTCTCGGGCCGGAAGGCCGGCTGGACGATGATCCTCCCGCCCTTGAGGAAGGTCGGCATCGTCATCGTGTTGAGGCCGGCGACGTGGAAGAGCGGGGCGACGGCGAGCATCACCTCGTCGCGGGTGAAGTCGGTGTCGATCAGGGCCTGGAAGTACTGGAAGGTCAGGGAGCCGTGCGTGTGCGTGGCCCCCTTCGGGCGCCCCGTGGTCCCGGAGGTGTACATGATCATGACCGGGTCGTCCCACGTCACCGGCTCGTCGATGACGTCGGTGCCGCCGGCGGCGAGGAAGGCCTCGTAGTCGAGCGCGCCCGGTGCGCCGGCGGCCGCGGTCCCGGCCGCGGCGCCGCCGACGGCGACCCACGTCTCCACGCTCTCCAGGTGCAAGAGCTGCGCCGCGTGGCCGGCGTGCTCGCTGCCGAAGACCACGGCGCGCGCCCCGGAGTCGGTGAGGATGTACTCCACCTCGGCCGGGGCGAGGCGGGCGTTGACGATCACCCAGACCGCGCCGAGCTGCGCCGTCGCGAAGAAGGTCTCCAGCAGGGCCGGGTGGTTGAAGCCGACGTACGCCACCCGGTCCCCCCGGCCGACCCCGGCCGCCCGCAGGGCGTTGGCGAGCTGGCGGGTGCGCCGCTCGACGTCGGCGTAGGTGTCCACCCGGTCGCCGAAGACGATCGCCGGACGGTGGGCGCCGTTCTTGGTCCGGCGCGCCGGCCACGAGCCGATGCCCAGGTCACGCACCGGACCCGCCGCCCTCGTCCAGCCCGAGGAGCCGGACCGCGTTGTCCTTGAGGATCTTGGGGCGCACCTCGTCCTTGAGATCCAGCTCGGCGAAGTCCTTCAGCCACCGCTCCGGGGTGAGCAGCGGGAAGTCCGAGGCGAAGAGCACCTTGTCCTGCAGCAGCGAGTTCGCCTGTCGCACCAGCGCCGGCGGGAAGTACTTCGGCGACCAGCCGGACAGGTCGATGTAGACGTTGCCCTTGTGCGTGGCGACGGCGATCGCCTCGTCCTGCCACGGCACCGAGGGGTGGGCCATGATGATGTCCAGCCCCGGGAACGTGGCCGCGACGACGTCGAGCAGCGTGGGGTTGGACAGGCCGAGCTTGATGCCGAAGCCCCCCGGCAGGCGAGCGCCGATGCCCGTCTGGCCGGTGTGGAAGATCGCCGGGAGCCCGTGCTCCTGGATCACCTCGTAGATCGGGAAGTACCGCTCGTCGGAGGGGTCGAAGTCCTGCAGGGACGGGTGGAACTTGAAGCCCCGCACGCCCAGCTCCTCGACCTGCCGGCGGGCGCGGCCCGCCGGGTCGTCGCCGCGCGGGTCCACCGAGCCGAACGGGATGAGGACGTCGTTGTTGCGGGCCGCCCCCTCGGCGATCTCCTCGGTGCTGTTGGGCGCGTGCCCCAGCGCGGTGGTGGCGTCGACGGTGAAGACGACGGCGGCCATGGACCGCTCGCGGTAGTACTCGGCCGTCTCGTCGATCGTCATCCGGTCCGTGGGAGCCTTGAAGTACTTCGCCGCCGCGTCGAGCACCTCACCGGGCAGGGAGAGGTGGCCGTGGCCGTCCTTCTCGACGTGGACGTGGGTGTCGACCGCGACGACGGCGGCGGCGTCGACGGCGCACTCGTACCGGGTCACCGCTGCTCGACCTTCTCGGCCTTGTCCGCCGCCGGGGCCGGGGGCTCCGGCATGGGCTGGCCCACGCTCTGGAGGACCTGGCCGAAGAGGGAGTCGAAGTCCTCGCTGAGCTGCTCGTAGCCCCAGCCGCCGTCCTGGAAGGCGGTGGCGACCTCCTGGGGGTGGGACCACAGCGCCAGCCGGTCCCCGCCCACGCCGATGGCCTGCCCGCTGATCCCGGCGGCGGCGTCGGAGGCCAGGAAGGCGACCACGCCCGCCACGTCCTGCGGGGTGCCGAAGCCCAGCACCCGGCGGGCGAACGGCGGCATCTGCTCGCCGCGCGCGGCGGCGTCGACGAACTGCTTGAAGAACGGCACGGTCTCGGTCATGGCGGTGGCCGCGACGGGGATGACGGCGTTGGCGGTGATGTTCGCCCGCGCCAGCTCCATCGCCCAGGTGCGGACCATGCCGACGATGCCCGCCTTGGCCGCGGCGTAGTTGGTCTGGCCGAAGTTCCCGCGCTGACCGGTGGGCGAGCCGATGCAGATGATCCGGCCGCCCTCGCCCTGCTCGCGCATGCGGACGGCGGCCTCGCGCACGCAGGTGAAGGTGCCGCGCAGGTGGACGTTCACCACGGTGTCGAAGTCGTCGTCGGACATCTTCCACAGCACCGTGTCCCGAAGCACGCCCGCGTTGGTCACGAGGATGTCGAGGCGGCCGAAGCTCTCGACGGCGGCGGCCACGAGGGCCCTGGCGGTCTCCGTGGGGCCCACGGGGGCGACCAGGGCGGTGGCCTTCCCGCCCGCGGCGGTGATCGACGCGACGGCGTCGTCGGCCACCTGCTGGTCCACGTCGTTGACCACCACGCTCGCGCCGCCGGCGGCGAGCTGCTGGGCGTAGGCCAGGCCCAGTCCCCGGCCGCTGCCGGTCACGATCGCGACTTTCCCTGTCAGGCTCATGCGGATCTCCTCGTGCGTGTCCTCGGCGACATCGAGGCCGAGCCGGTCGGCGTCGCCCTCGACATCCGTCACCGCAGAGTCTGGCCGCGGTCATTTCGTTTGTCAATGATTGACAGTCTCAACCGCTTTGCCCAGTCTGGAACGCACGAGGCGGGTGCTCTCCGCGACCGGAGGGCACCCGCCTCGACAGCAGGGTTGATCAGCGCTGCATGCTCAGCGCTGCTCGACAGGCACGAAGCTGCGCTCCGCCTCACCGGTGTAGACCTGGCGCGGCCGGCCGATCTTCGTCGTCGGGTCCGCGATCATCTCGCGGTACTGGGCGATCCAGCCGGGCAGGCGGCCCAGCGCGAACAGGGGGGTGAACATCTGCGTCGGGAAGCCCATCGCCTTGTAGATCAGCCCCGTGTAGAAGTCCACGTTCGGGTAGAGCTTGCGCTCGATGAAGTACTCGTCGTTGAGCGCGATCTCCTCCAGGCCCATGGCGATGTCGAGGAGCTCGTCGTCCTTGCCCAGGCGGGCGAGCACGTCGTGCGCCGCCTCCTTGACGATGGCGGCGCGCGGGTCGTAGTTCTTGTAGACCCGGTGCCCGAAGCCCATGAGGCGGACGCCGTCCTCCTTGTTCTTGACCTTCTTCATGAACTCGGAGGCGTCGCCGCCGCCGGACTGGATCTTGGTGAGCATCTCCAGGACGGCCTCGTTGGCGCCGCCGTGCAGCGGGCCCGACAGCGCGCCGACGCCCGCGGCCACGGAGGCGTAGATGTTCGCGTGCGAGGAGCCGACCATGCGCACCGTGGAGGTGGAGCAGTTCTGCTCGTGGTCCGCGTGCAGGATCAGCAGCATGTCGAGGGCCTTGACGATGGCCGGGTCGACGTCGTGGCGCTGGTAGGGCAGCCCGAAGGTCATCCGGATGAAGTCCTCGACGTACCCCTTCGAGGCGTCCGGGTAGAGCAGCGGCAGACCGGTGGCGCGCTTGGCGATGGCCGCGATCATCGTCGGCACCTTCGCCATGAGCAGCACCGTGGACAGCTCGCGCTGGTACGGGTCGTGCGGGTCCAGCGTGTGCTGGTAGTAGGTGGCCAGCGCCGCGATGCCCGCCTGCAGGATGGCCATCGGGTGGCCGTTGGCCGGGAACGCCGTGAAGAACGCCTTGAAGTCCTCGTGCAGGATCGTGTGCCGCTTGATGCGGCGCTCGACGGCCTCCAGCGTGGCGGCGTCGGGGAGCTCGCCGTAGATGAGCAGGTAGGCGGTCTCGAGGAAGCTCGAGCCCTTGGCCAGCTGGTCGATCGGGTAGCCGCGGTAGCGCAGGATGCCGGCGCCGCCGTCGATGTAGGTGATCGCGGACGTGGTCGAGGCCGTGTTCATGAAGCCCGGGTCGAGCGTCACGAGGCCGGTCTCCTTCAGCAGCGAGGAGATGTTCACCCCGTCGTTGCCCTCGACGGCGGGCACACGGTCGAACCGGAGCGTCTTCCCGTCCACCTCGAACGTCGCCGGGCTCAGCTCAGCATTCGACATCTGTGTTCCTCCTCGATCGGCTCTCTGGGGAGCGCCTCGTTGCGTGGTCCAGGGTCGAACGGCCCCGGAGACGTGATCCGGTCAACAAAGATATGCCATCAGCACCGCGTACCAGGAAATCCGTCCGGGCCCGGACGGGCTCAACCGATCGGGCCTCCCTCGCGCAGCCGGCGGGCGGCCTCGGCGACCCGCTCGTCGGTGGCCGTGAGGGCGATGCGCACGTACCCCTCGCCGTGCGGCCCGTAGAAGGTGCCGGGCGCGACCAGGATGCCGCGGTGGGCGAGCGCGTCGACCAGCTCCCACGACGTCGCCGGCCGGGAGAGCGCCCGCACCCACAGGTACAGGCCCGCCACGGACAGCGGGTCGTGCGCGAGCCCGGCCGCGCCGACCGCCTCCAGGAGCACCCGCCGCCGCGAGCGGTAGCGCTCCCGCTGCTCCGCCACGTGCGCGTCGTCGGCCAGCGCGGCGGTCATGGCAGCCTGGACCGGCCCGGGCATGAGCATCCCCGAGTGCTTGCGGACCTCGGTGAGCCGGGCCACGAGCGCCCGGTCGCCGGCCAGCAGGGCGGCCCGGTAGCCCGCGAGGTTGGACTGCTTGCTCAGGGAGTACAGGACGAGCAGCCCGGCGTGGTCTTCGCCGCACACCCGCGGGTCCAGCAGGCTCGGCACGCCGTCGGCCGCCGCCGGCCCGTCCCAGGCCAGCTCGGCGTAGCACTCGTCCGAGGCGACGACGGCGCCGCGCTCGCGGGCCCAGGCCACCACCGCCGCAAGCTCGCGGACGGAGAGGACGTGCCCGTCGGGGTTCCCCGGCGAGTTCAGCCAGACCAGCCGCGCGTCCGGCCAGTCGGCCGGGTCGGGGCCGACGGCGACCGGGGTCGCCCCGGCCAGCCGCGCCCCGACGTCGTAGGTGGGGTAGGCGGTGCGCGGGTGGAGGACGACGTCGCCCTCCCCCAGCCCGAGCAGCGCTGGCAGGAGCGCCACGGACTCCTTGGAGCCGATCGTGGGGAGCACCGCGTCGGTGCGAAGCCCGGGCACCCCGCGCCGCCGGGCGAACCAGGCCGTGATCGCCTCGCGCAGCGCGAGGGTGCCGATCGTCTGCGGGTAGCCCGGGGAGTCGGCGGCGGCGGTCAGGGCGTCGCGCGCGACGGCGGGCGTGGGGTCGACGGGGGTGCCGACGGACAGGTCGACGATGCCGCGGGGGTGCGCGGCGGCACGCGCCTTGGCGGGGGCGAGCGAGTCCCAGGGGAAGTCGGGCAGCGCGCTGCCGTGCAGCGGCACCTCAGGCCTGCGGGGGCAGGGCGGCGATCATCGGGTCGTCCTTGTCGATGACGCCCATCTTCGCCGCGCCGCCCGGGGAGCCGAGGTCGTTGAAGAACTCGACGTTCGCGCGGTAGTAGTCGGACCAGACCGCCGGGGTGTCGTCCTCGTAGAAGATCGCCTCGACCGGGCACACCGGCTCGCAGGCGCCGCAGTCGACGCACTCGTCCGGGTGGATGTACAGCATCCGCTTGCCCTCGTAGATGCAGTCGACCGGACATTCGTCGACGCACGCCCTGTCCTTGACGTCCACACACGGCTGGGCGATGACGTAGGTCACGAGAGCTTCCTTTCCTCGCTGCGACTGCTCGGCGCACGGGCGCGCCGTCGCCCTAGTATCGCCCAGCCCGTCCGCGGGCACGACCGGCGTCCGCGGTCGGGCAGGATTGCCCCCATGAGCGCCACCCCCGGACCGCCCGCCCTCCCGTGGCTGAGCTGGCGTGCCGGCGACCGGGTCGTGGTGCGCTACCGGGAGGCCGACGGCCTCCACGACGCGCTCGGTGAGCTGCTCGAGGTCGAGCCCGGCGCCGTCGTCGTCCGCACCCGGCGCGGGGACGTGCGCGTCCCGGCCGAGGCGATGGTGACGGGGAAGCGGGTGCCGCCGCCGCCCGGCTGAGGCCGGCCCCGACGGCGGGGGTCCGGAGGCGTCAGCCCTGGTCCTCGCCCTCCGACGGGGGGTCGCCGCAGACCACGTGGTTCCACGGCGTGTAGGTCCAGGTCCAGCTCTCGTCGTCGTGCATCGTGCCGTCCTTGTACCGCTGCCGGTCGACGGTCACGGTGAAGCCGGGCTGCCCGCCGCTCTCGGGCTTGCACTCGGGCGAGGGGTTGTACACCGTCTTGGGCTCGACGACGTTGTACTTCTCCGACGTGCTCGTCCGCACGTCCCACACGTCCGTGCCCCACAGGCGGGCGTGGACCGCGTCGCCGGTGACCCAGGCCTGGACGAGCACGCCGTACTCGGTGTTGTTCCGCCAGATCATGTCCGTGCTCGGCTCCCACAGCGTCGCCTCACGGCCGGGCGGGTACCGCTCGAACCACCGGCTGTGCGGGGTGTGGGTGACGTCGTCCATGCCCGCGAGGAAGCCCACGTTGAACATGTTGGTCGAGAGCTGGGAGAGGCCGCCGCCGACGGCGGTGGAGACGAAGCCGTCCTCGACGACGCCGGAGGAGACGTACCCGTTCGCGGCGGAGATCGGCCCGATCGCCTCGAGGAGGGAGAACTCCTCGCCCGGCATGACCAGGACCCCGGTGACCTTCTGCGCGCCGACCTTGAGGTTCGTGGTGCGGACCGGGTCGTAGGGCATCGGGGAGGAGAACTCTGCGATGACCTCCTTGACGCCGAGGGCCTCGGCGTCGGCGGTGCTGAACTCCGGCTCGGCCT
This sequence comes from Georgenia daeguensis, assembly GCF_039537705.1. Lineage (NCBI taxonomy): Bacteria > Bacillati > Actinomycetota > Actinomycetes > Allobogoriellales > Allobogoriellaceae > Georgenia > Georgenia daeguensis. The sequence goes on along the minus strand of NZ_BAABBA010000017.1, from coordinate 72,056 downwards.
CCACGAGCGCCACCTCGGCGGTGCGGTCCGAGGACGTCCCGGCGGCGTGCACGGCCTCGGCGAGCTGGTCGGGGTCGAGCCCCTTGCCGGTCGTGGACGGCACGATCGTCGGCCTGCCGTCCTTGAGGACGATCTTGGCGTCCTCGCCGGTGACCTGGATCTGCGGGTTGACCTCGGCGACGGCGTCGGCCAGGCCCTCGCCGTCGAGCTCGAGCTTCAGGGCGGAGCCCTCCGCCACGAAGGTGGCGTTCGCGGCGAGCTGCTCCGGCGAGAGCTCAGCGAGCGTGCCGTCCACGCTCACCGTGACGGGCGCGGAGACGAGCGGCTGGGCGAGGGTGGTGAGCGCCTCGTCCACCGCCTCGGCACCGACCGCCGGGGCGACCGGCTGCGTCGGCAGCTCCAGCGGGCGCTCGGCGGTGAGCCAGGTCCGCGCCACCGCCTCGGTGGCGGCGTCGACGTCGACGGCCGTCCCGTCGACCGGCTCCGTGACCTCGGGCGTGGCTCCCGCGAACGTGATGGCTCCCTCCACCGGCGCGACGTCGAGCTCGCCCGCCACGGTCGTGAGGGCCGCGCGCAGGGCGGTCTCGTCGACCTCGGACACCGGCTCGACCGGTCCCATGCCGAACAGCCGTCCCCACAGCACGCGCGGGTCGAGGGTGAAACCGGTGAGCCCGTCGAGGGTGGCGTCGACGTCGAAGCTCAGGCCGACGGCCGCCGGGTCGAGGCTCGAGGCGGCCTCGCCGACCGCGGCGGGCACCTGCTCGGCGGCCAGGGGCGAGAGCTCGGCCTCCAGGCGCACGCGGGCGTCGTCCGCCGGCAGGCCGCCGATCGGGACGCCCGCGACGGTCGTGCCGTTGGGTGTGCGGTCGCCGAGGAACCAGGCGCCGGCCCCGTAGGCCAGGGCGAGGAGGACGACGATGATCCCGGCCACCAGTCCCCCGCGACGTCGGCGGCGCGGCTCCTCGGCGCGGAACTGGTCGAACGGCGAGGGCATCGGGCGGTCCTGGGGATCGGGGGCGGCGTGCACGGGCGCCGCATGGACGGCGGTGGCGTCGGGGCCGGCGGCGGGGAGCGTGACGGTCGCGTCGGCGTCGGGCTCCGGTGCGGCGGGTGCCTGGCCCGGGTCCTGCTGCCTGCGCGCGAGAACGGAGTCGAGATCGGACATCCCGTGGGCTCGGTGGGTGTCCGGGGTCGGGCGGTCCGCGGGGCCGACGGTGTCGTCGACGGACCCGCGCCCGGCTGCTCGGTCGTCAGTCACTCAGCGTCCTTCTTCCCCCTGTGCCGCCCCGTGCGACCTCAGCATGGTAGGACGCATGCGTCCGCCGCACCGCCGGGCGCTGCCCAACGTCACCACATCGTTACGGACACCCGTGACGTTCCCTACAGCGCGCGCACCCGCCCGAGGTGGTGCACCAGTCCCCCGGCGCCCGTGGTGCCGGTGCGCGCGTCGATGACCTCGCCGACCACGACGTCGTGGTCGCCGGCGTTCTTGATCCACGCCGTGCGGCACTCCAGCCAGCCCTGCGCGGCGTCGATCAGGGCGGCGCCGGAGTGCTCCCCCGCGTGGTGCGGGACCCCGATGAGCTGCCCGAACGCGGGGCGTCCCGGCATGGCCAGCCGTTCCGCAGCCACGACCGCCGAGGCGTCCAGGATGCTGACGGCCCAGGTGTCCACCTCGTCCAGCGCCTCACGCAACCGGGCGTCGGTGTACACGCAGAACAGGACCATCGGCGGGCGCAGCGAGACCGACGTCACCGCCGTCGCCGTCATGGCGAGGTCGAGGCGGCCCTGCCGCAGGGAGACCACGGTGACGCCGCCGGGCAGCCGGCCCATCGTCGCCCGGTACCGCTCGACCAGCTCCTCCGGGACGGGCGCCGCGCCCGCACTCACCGGGCGGTCCCGGCCCGGCGGACGGCCGGGCCGTCGGAGAACCACCTCCGGGGCGCGAGCATCGTCAGGGCGGCGACCAGCGGCATGCCGAGCAGCCACGCGTAGCTGAGGAGCTGGTCGGTGACCAGGACGTCCCCGTTCGGGCTGACGAACGTCATGGTCAGGGTGGTCAGGACCCCGGCGAGCCCGAGCAGGAACACGCCCGCGCCGTCGGCGGCGGAGCGGGCGAACACCGCACCGACGACCACCAGGGCGAAGGCGGCCGGCAGGCCCGTCGGCACCCCGCCCGCCGTCCAGCGGTGGACCAGCGTGCCGGCGGCGCCGACGACGACACCGGCTACCACGGCCACGACGGCGGCCACGACCCTCCCGGTTCGGTCGCCGCGGTCCGTGCGCTCGTTCACGCGACCGTCCCGCCGAGGAAGGCGGCGAGCCGGTCGGCGCCCCGGGTACCCGCGAGCCGGTCCCGGGTGAGGCCGTCGATCGTCCGGGGGTCGCTCAGCTCCTCCACCCGGTCCCGGCCCGGGGCCAGGCGCAGGCTCGCGGTGCCGAGCAACGGCTGCAGGATGCCGTTGCTCACGGCGTACCAGCCGCACACCGGCAGGCCGCGGTTCTCCTGGCGGGTGAGGTCGAGCAGGTGGACGGCCTGCACCTGGGTGCGGTGGGCCTGCATCGCCTGCACGACGGCGGGAAGGACGGGCTTGACGTCGATGGTCAGGTCCACCTGCTCGTCGGGCACCACGAGCGAGGGCAGCTCGTGGTCCGCGGCGAGGGTGCCCAGGGCGTCGCCCCGGGTGCCGAACTGCGGCTGGCGGTCGACCATGGCGTCCAGCCAGCGCAGCGCGGCGCGGTACCGGGTCTCGGGCTCCACGATCCAGCCGACCACGGGCACGTCCCAGGGGTCGAGCTCGGACAGGGGGTCGTCGGGCTCCTCGGACGGCGCCGCGTCGGCGGCGAGCTCCACGGCCCGCATCGTCACCTGGTGGAGGTGCACGTGGTCGGGGTGGCCGTAGCTGCCGTGGGCCTCCTCGGTGATCACCACCTGCGGCCTCGCACGCCGGACCACGGTCGCGAGCAGCCGCGCGGCGACCTCCACCGGCACGGACGTCAGCGCGTCGGCGGCGGACTCCGTCCCCGGGCCGGCCAGCCCGGTGCGGATCCAGGCCATGCCCGAGTCCGTGAAGTGCGCCGGCCGCTTCGCGGCGAGCCCCGGCTGGGTGTCGAGGAACCGGTGGGCCCGCACCCCGAGCGCCGAGAGCGCCCGCGAGAGCTCGTGCTCGCGCTCGTGCGCGAGCGCGGGGCGGTCGTCGGCGAGGTGCGCCAGCTTCGGCGCCAGGATCTCGCCGAGCTCGCCCCGGGTCGCGGTGACCACCCCGACGCCGACGCCCACCGAGGCGGCGCTCGCGAGGACGCCGCCCGCTCCCAGCGTCTCGTCGTCGGGATGGGCGAAGACGCCGAGGAGCCCGCCGGTGATCATGGGGGCCCGGGAGATCGCGTGCAGGTCGGTCATGTCCCCCATCATGGCCCTGTCCGGCCGAGGTCGCAGGCGAGCCGGCGGGCCGTCAGACCTGGGCGGCGCGCCTGTTGCGCGAGGTGGTACGGAAGCGGTCCTGGGAGTCCAGGATGACCTTCCGGATCCGCACCGCCTCAGGAGTGACCTCGACGCACTCGTCCTCGGCGGCGAACTCGAGGGACTCCTCGAGGGTGAGCCGGCGCGGCGGCACGAGGTTCTCGAAGTTGTCCGCCGTGGAGGAGCGCATGTTGGTGAGCTTCTTCTCCTTGGTGATATTGACGTCCATGTCCTCGTTGCGGGAGTTCTCCCCGACGACCTGGCCCTCGTACACCTCAGAGGTGGGCTCGACGAAGAACGAGCCGCGCTCCTGCAGGTTGATCATCGCGAACGGGGTGACCGAGCCGGCCCGGTCGGCCACGAGCGAACCGGTGTTCCGCAGCTCGATCGGTCCCTGCCACGGCTCGTAGCCCTCGGCGATCGAGGAGGCGATGCCGGTGCCGCGGGTCTCCGTGAGGAACTTGGTGCGGAACCCGATGAGGCCACGGGCCGGCACGACGAACTCCATGCGGACCCAGCCGGTGCCGTGGTTCGACATGGTCTCCATGCGGCCCTTGCGCTGAGCCATGAGCTGGGTGACGGTGCCGAGGTACTCCTCGGGCACGTCGATGGTCATGCGCTCCATGGGCTCGTGGCGCTTGCCGTCGATCTCCTTGGTGACCACCTGCGGCTTGCCGACGGTCAGCTCGAAGCCCTCGCGGCGCATCTGCTCGACGAGGATGGCCAGCGCGAGCTCGCCGCGGCCCTGGACCTCCCAGGCGTCGGGCCGCTCCGTGGGCAGCACCTTCAGCGAGACGTTGCCGATCAGCTCGCGGTCGAGCCGGTCCTTGACCTGTCGGGCGGTGACCTTGGCGCCCTTGACGCGGCCGGCCAGCGGCGAGGTGTTGATCCCGATCGTCATGGAGATGGCGGGGTCGTCGACGGTGATGAGCGGCAGCGGTCGCGGGTCCTCGGGGTCCACGAGGGACTCACCGATGGTGATGTCCTCGATGCCGGCCACGGCGACGATGTCGCCGGCGAACGCCGACTCCGCGGGCACGCGGTCGAGCGCCTCGGTGCGCAGCAGCTCCGAGATCCGGACGTTCTTCGTGGTGCCGTCGGCGCGAGCCCAGAGCACGGACTGGCCCTTGCGCAGCTCACCGTTGTGGATGCGCAGCAGCGCCAGGCGGCCGAGGAACGGCGACGCGTCGAGGTTGGTGACGTGCGCCTGGAGCGGGGCGTCCTCGTCGTAGGAGTAGGCGGGGATCTTCTCGATGATCGTCTCGAAGAGCGGCTCGAGGTCCTCGCTGTCCGGCAGCGTGCCGTCGGCGGGCTGCGCCAGGCTCGCCCGGCGGGCCTTCGCGGAGGCGTAGACGACGGGGACGTCGAGGATCGCGTCGAGGTCGAGGTCCTCGACCTCGTCGGCCAGGTCGGACGCCAGACCGAGCAGGAGGTCCTGCGCCTCGGAGACCACCTCGGAGATGCGCGAGTCGGGGCGGTCGACCTTGTTGACCACCAGGACGACCGGAAGCTTGGCGGCGAGGGCCTTGCGCAGCACGAACCGGGTCTGCGGCAGCGGCCCCTCGGAAGCGTCGACGAGCAGGACGACGCCGTCGACCATGCTCAGCCCGCGCTCGACCTCGCCGCCGAAGTCGGCGTGGCCGGGGGTGTCGATGACGTTGATCGTCAGGCCGTCCTCGAGGCCGGCCTTCTGCGCGGCCGGGCCGCGGTAGTGCACCGCGGTGTTCTTCGCGAGGATGGTGATGCCCTTCTCGCGCTCGAGGTCGCCGGAGTCCATCGCGCGCTCGTCGACGTGCTGGTGCTCGCCGAAGGCGCCCGACTGCCACAGCATGGCGTCGACGAGCGTGGTCTTGCCGTGGTCGACGTGGGCGACGATCGCGACGTTGCGCAGGTCGGAGCGCAAAGGCATACGCGGGACTCATTTCATCGAGAGGTTCTGCCCCGCGCGGCACGGCCCGGGGCGGGCCTCGGCGGCCCGCAGGACGTCCGACGGCGGTGGGCAGGCACCCGATCACGGGCACCAAGGGTCGATTCTACTGCCGAGGGTGCCTCTCGCGTCACCCCGGAGCGCTGTGCGCGCGGTCACGGGCGGGGCGGCAGGCCGCGGCGGGCAGGGATGATGACGCCATGGGACCGACCATCGTCTTCCGCCCGACCTCCGCCCGCGTCTACGCCGTCCTGTGCTGGATCGTCGCGTTGGCGATGCTGCTCGCCTTCGCCACCAACGGCGGCCTGGCGGAGGTCCTGCAGTACGGGCCGGTGGCGCTGGCGATCGCGGCCCTGGGCTGGGCGGTCTTCTGGCAGCCGCACGTGCGCGTCGAGGCCCGCGGCGTGACGCTGGCGAACGTCTTCCGCACCCACGAGGTCGGGTGGGAGGCCGTCGAGCGCGTCGAGACGCGCTGGGGGCTGAACCTGCGCACACCGGCCGGCAGGCTCTCCGCCTGGGGCGCCCCCGCCAAGGGAGCGCTGTTCGCCGGGCGGCGGTCGGAGGCGCAGCCGGAGCTCCTCGACACCGACGGCACGGGCACCTTCGCCGCGAGCGGGGACTCGGTGCTCGTGGGGCGGGTCATCGAGCTGCGGGCCGGGCAGGCGGGTCTTCCGCGTCCGGCCGGTGCGTGGACCGGCGTCCGCTCCACGACCAACGTCGCGGCGGTGGTCGCGGTCGTCGGTGCCGTCACCCTCGCCGTCGTCGCCGCGACGACGCTGGGCTGAGCCGGGCGCGGGCACGGCACAGGGCCGGTGGTCACCCACCGGCCCTGTGGTCGTTCCCCGTCGGGGGCGTCAGCGAGCGGTCACTCGGCGACGAAGCCCCAGTTCTCGGCGCGTGTGGTGCTGAAGCCCGTGGCACCGAAGTTGGCGAGGTTGCTCACCGTGGCCACGAGGTCGGGGCGCTGGTACAGCGGCAGGGTGTGCACCGACTCCCAGATCAGCTTGTCGGCCTCGTTGGTCAGCTCGATCCGCTTCTCGAGGTCGGTCTCGACCGCGATCTGGTTGATCAGCTCGTTGAGCTCGGGGTTGTTGAGCTTGGCGTAGTTCGACGTGTTGGTCGACGGGTCGCCGTAGATCTGGCCGATGCTGTCCATCGGGTACGGGGTACCGATCCACGAGAACGCCATGATCTCGAAGTCGCCGGCCTCGAGCGCCGGGCCGAACTCGTCGACCGGGGTCTGGACGAGCTCGAGGTTGATGCCGACCTCCTTGAGCTGTGCCTGCGCGAGCTGGGCCTCGTTCTCCGAGACCGGGACACCGGTGAGGACGGAGAACTTCACCGTCAGCGGCTGGCCGTCCTTCTCCCGGATGCCGGTGGACTCGTTGAGCACCCACCCGGCCGCCTCGAGGTCGGCGGCGGCGCGCTCCGGGTCGTACTCGAAGTCGCCCGCGTTGTCCTGGTAGCCGGCCTGGTTCTCCATGAAGAAGTGGTTGTTCAGCGTGCCGATGAGGTGCTCGGGCATGCCCGCGAGGTCGGACTCGGCGATCGCCTGACGGTCGAGCGAACGCACGATCGCCTGGCGGATCCCCTGGTCCTGGAGCAGACCGGCGGTGGAGTTGAACGTGAAGTGCCGCCAGTTCGGCGCGAGCGCCTCACGGATCTCGGCGTTGGCCACGGTCTGGGCCAGCTGGTACGCGTTCGGGTCCGAGCCGATGTCGAAGACGTCGATCTCGTTGTTCTGGAACGCGGTGCCGGTGGCGTCGGAGGCGACCACGCGGAACTGGACCTCGTCGAGCAGCGCCTCGGGGCCCCACCAGTTCTCGTTCGGGACGAGCGTGAGGACCTGCTGGGCCTTGTCGATGTTCTCGACCTTGTACGGGCCGGTGAACCAGTCGGCCGGGTACTCCAGCCAGCCCTCGTTGAAGGTGGCGGCGTCCGCGAGGCCCTCGGCCGGCAGGACGGAGCTGACGATGCGGCTCCAGTCCGGGTACGTGGACTTGAAGGTGATGACGACCTGGAACTCGTCCTCGCCCTGCTCGACCGACTCGATCTGCTCGTAGGGCGTCGTCTCGACGCAGAGGAACTCGGTGTCCTCACCGTTGCACGCGGTGAGCGTGGCCTCGTAGTCCTCCCACGTGATGGGGTCGCCGCTGTTCCACTTGGCGTCGGGGTTGAGGTTGAGGGTGATGACCTGCTGCTCGCCCTCCATCTCGTCCGTGAAGTCGACCAGGTAGTTCTCGTTCGGCGTGGGCTTGCCCTCGCCGTCGTAGTCCCAGTTCGCCACGGAGATGGTGTCGCGGATGTCCGTGTAGTCGGCGTTGTTGCCGTTGACCTGCATCGGGTTCCACTGCGGGGGCAGCTCGGCGACGGCGCGACGCAGCGTGCCGCCCTGCTCGAGCTGGTCGCGGGAGGTGGCGTTGACCTGGAACAGGTCCCCCTCGCCCTCCGTGTTGACGCCCGGACCGGCCTCGCCGCCGGCGGCCGTGGTCTCGTTGCCCGAGCCGGTTTCGCCGCCGTCGCTGCAGGCGGCCAGGACGAGAGCGAGTGCCGCGCTGGTAGCGAGGACTGCTGCACCCTTCTTCGTGCGCACTGTTGAACCTCCATCAGGTGAGTCGAGAACGTCGGCGGTCACCCGCTGAAGGCAGACATCGGTCTGCGGCACGTTCTGTGGGATGTACTGAACCACGCACGGTGTGACATACCGCACGCTTACCGATAATTCGGGGTCACTTGTGACCCAATTGAGACCCGCAGGAAGTGGGCCCCGTCAGAAGACCTCGACCGCCTCCGCGTAGTGGCACGCCGAGCGCTGGTCGTGCGCCATCGGCCGCAGCGCCGGCTCCTCCGAGATGCACCGCGAGCGTTCGTCGTCGGAGAGGGTCAGGAACTTCTGGCACCTCGTGCGGAACCGGCAGCCCGACGGCGGGTTCGCCGGGGACGGCAGGTCGCCGGAGAGGATGATCCGCTCCCGCTTGCGCTCGAGCTCGGGGTCCGGCACCGGGATGGCCGAGAGCAGCGCCTGGGTGTACGGGTGCGTCGGGCGCTCGAACACCTCGTCCACCTGGCCCACCTCGACGATCTTGCCCAGGTACATCACGGCCACGCGATCGGCGATGTGCCGGACCACGGACAGATCGTGGGCGACGAAGAGGTAGCTGAGCCCGAGCTTCCCGCGCAGCTCGTCCAGCAGGTTGATCACCCCGGCCTGGATGGAGACGTCCAGGGCCGAGACCGGCTCGTCGAGGACGAGCAGCTTGGGCTCCAGCGCCAGGGCCCGCGCGATACCGATGCGCTGACGCTGGCCGCCCGAGAAGTGCTGGGGGTAGCGGTTGGCGTGCGAGGGCTCCAGACCGACCAGGCGCATGAGCTCACGCACCCGCTCCTCGGCCTTCTTCCCGTGGACCCCGTTCGCCTCGAGCGGCTCGGCGATGATGTCGAAGACCGGCAGCCGGGGGTCGAGCGAGGCCATCGGGTCCTGGAAGACCACCTGCAGGTCGCGCCGCACGCGCCTGCGGGCCTGCCGGCCGCGGAGCGTGGCGACGTCCTTGCCCAGGACGACGACGGTGCCGTCCGAGGGCGCCCTCAGGTCGAGGATCTCCAGCAGCGTCGTCGTCTTGCCGCAGCCGGACTCCCCGACCAGCCCGAGGGTCTCCCCCGCGCGGATGTCGAAGCTCACGCCGTCGACGGCGTGGACCGTGCCGACGCGGCGCTTGAACACCGAGCCCTTCATCAGCGGGAAGTAGCGCTGCAGGTCCGTGACGCGGAGCACCTCCTCGCGCTCCTCGCGGGGCAGCTCCGCGAGCGGGTGCTCCACGAGGCGCGGCAGCGGGTAGATCTCCTTGAAGGTGAGGTCCTTCGCGGCGATCTCCTCCGACCGGTGGCAGGCGGACGCGTGCCCGAGGCCGCGGGTCGGTTCGAGGGCCGGCTCGATCTCCCGGCAGACGTCGACGGCCATCGGGCAGCGCGCGGCGAACGGACAGCCGGGCGGGAGGTTGAGCAGCGAGGGCGGGTTGCCCTCGACCGGGGCGAGCGCCCGCTTCTCCCCCTCGTCCGGGCGCGGCAGCGAGCCGAGCAGCCCGATCGTGTAGGGCATGGTGGAGCGGTAGTAGATGTCGTCCACCGGCCCGCTCTCGACGACGCGGCCCGCGTACATCACGGCGACCTTGTCGGCCAGGCCCGCCACGACCCCGAGGTCGTGGGTGATCATGACGACGGCGGCCCCGGTCTCGCGCTGCGCGGTCTTGAGCACGTCGAGGATCTGCGCCTGGATCGTCACGTCGAGGGCCGTCGTCGGCTCGTCCGCGATGATGAGGTCGGGGTCGTTGGCGATGGCCATGGCGATCATGGCCCGCTGGCGCATGCCGCCCGAGAACTCGTGCGGGAACGCCTTCACGCGCACCTGCGGGTTGGGGATCCCGACGAGGTCGAGCAGCTCCACCGCCCGTTCCTGCGCCGCCCGGTCGTCGAGGTCGCGGTGGGTCTGGAGCGCCTCGACGATCTGGTCACCCACGGTGTAGACGGGGGTGAGAGCGGAGAGCGGGTCCTGGAACACCATGCCCATCTGCCGGCCGCGGATGCGGGACATGTGCGCGTCGGAGCGGCCGAGCAGCTCCTCGCCGTGCAGCCGCACCGAGCCGGAGACCCTGGCGGTCTCGGGCAGCAGCCCCATCACCGACATCGAGGTGACCGACTTGCCCGAGCCGGACTCGCCCACGATCCCGAGCACCTCGCCGGCGCCGACGGAGAAGCTCACGCCGCGGACGGCGTGGACCACGCCGTCCTCGGAGGGAAAGTCCACGGTGAGGTCCTGGACCTCGAGCACGGGGACGCCGTGGACGCGCGCCGGGCCCCGCGCGTCGAGCGTGGTCGCGGTGCCACCGCCACGGTTCCTGCTGCGGCTGAGGATGTTCACGCGCGGCCTCCGGACCTCGACGAGGGGTCGAGGGCGTCGCGCAGCCCGTCGCCCACGAAGTTGATGAAGATCAGCATCAGCGTCAGCACGGTCGCCGGCGCCAGGAAGATCCACGGGTACGTGGACGCCATCCGCTGCCCCTCGGCGATGAGCGTGCCGAGGGACGTCTCCGGCGCCTGCACGCCGAAGCCGAAGAAGGAGAGCGACGTCTCCGCCAGCACGGCCGAGGCCACGGCGAGCGTGGCGTCGATGATGAGCAGGGAGGAGATGTTCGGGATGACGTGCCGGAAGATGATCTTCGGGGTGGACACGGACATGTACTTCGCCGCGGTGACGTACTCCAGGCCCTTGATGCCGAGCGTCATGGAGCGCACGACGCGGGCGGAGAGCATCCAGCCCAGGCCGGCCAGCAGCAGGATCAGCATGATGACGGAACCGCGGCTCTGACCGGTCTGCACCGAGATGATCGCGATGATGAAGAAGCTCGGCACCACGAGCAGCAGGTCGATGACCCACAGGGCGACCTTGTCGAACCAGCGGCCGTAGTAGGCGGCGAACGAGCCGATCGTCGCCGCGACGAGCGTCTGGACGACGGCGACCCCCAGGCCGATGAGCATCGACTTGCGCAGGCCCTCGGCGGTGAGGGCGAAGACGTCCCGGCCGGCCTGCGTCGTCCCCAGCCAGTGGGCGTCGCTCGGGGGCTTGAGGAAGGCCGTCTGGTCGATCTGCGTGTAGGTCCACGGGCTCAGGTACGGGCCGGCGACGGCGAACGCCGCGAGCAGCAGGTAGCCGACCAGGCCCACGACGGCGGTCCTGTTGCGCAGGAAGCGCCGCAGGATGATGCGGCGGCGCGAGAGCCGCCGGGTCACGGCCGGGACGCCGCCGGTCGCCACCTCCGGCAGCTCCGCCGTCAGCGGCGCGTTCTTGTCGCCGGGCTCGTAGTCGAGCGGGATCCCCGCCGGACCGCTCGCACGGTTCCCGTTCGTCGTCGTCATCTCAGCTCACCCTCACTCGCGGGTCGAGGGCGGCCACGAGCACGTCCGAGAGCATGGCGCCCACCAGGACGCACACGCCGCCGAACGCCGCCACCGCGACCGACCCGTTGACGTCCTGCGCCGTGATCGCCTGCACGCCGTAGATGCCCATGCCGTGCCAGCCGTAGATCAGCTCTGTGAACGTCGCCCCGAGGACGAGGGTGGCGATGGTGAACGCGAAGTACGTGCCGGTGGGGATCAGCGCGGTGCGCAGCGCGTGCCGCCGCAGCGCGCGGCCCTTGCGCAGCCCCTTCGCCCGCGCCGTGCGGACGTAGTCCGCACCGAGCGTGTCGAGCATGAGGTTGCGCTGGATCCGGCTGTAGGACGCGACGCCGCTGAGCGTCAGCGTGATGGTGGGCAGCAGCAGGTGCTGGAGCCGGTCGAAGAGCGGCGCCAGCGCCCCGTCCCCGTGCCGGCCCGTCTCCCCCAGGAACTCGAAGAACTGCGTCCCGGTCGCCTGGTTGATCTGGATCGCGAGGATCTGCAGGACGACGGCGATCACCAGCGTCGGCGTCGAGATGATCACCAGGGAGAGCAGCGTGACGGCCCGGTCGCTGATGCGGTACTGCCGCGTCGCGGTCCAGGCGCCCAGCGCCACGCCGAGCGTGATGCCCAGCACCGACCCGATGGTCACCAGCCGCAGGGAGACCCACACGCGCGTGCCGATCTCCTCGTTCACGCGGTTGCCGAAGGGCGTCTGCCCCCAGTCCCACGAGGTGACGACGCCGGTCAGCCACGTCCAGTAGCGCTCGAGGACCGGCGTCTTGTCGTTGAGGTTGTACGCGGTGAGCGAGGCGTCGATCGAGGCGGGGTCGATCGGTGGGTTGCGCAGCTCGTACAGGGACCGCGGGTCGAGCTGCGTCGCCGCGAGGACGTACGTCAGGCTCACGGCGAGAAAGAGCAGGACCAGGTAGTTCAGGAACCTGCGCGAGAGGTACGGGAGCATGCTCTGTCTTTCGAGGCGCGGCCGGGCCCGGAGGTCGAGCCACTCGCGTGACTCGTCGCACGGTTCGACCTGACGGACGACGCCACACGTGGCCAGGTGTGACCTGGCTCATGCGGCGTTCCGACAGAGTACATGCTCGTCCAATACTCCAGGCCCGCCGAAGGTCACGGTACGGCCACGCCTGGACCGCCTCCCCCACAAGCGACCGCCCGCCGTCGTGCAGGAGCACGGACGGCGGGCGGCCGGGACGGTTCGGACCTAGGCGCGGGGGGTCTCGGGCACCTCGGGACCGAGCTCGAGGCTCGCCCCCGGGATGGCCGCGAGCAGCTCACGCGTGTACTGCTGGCGCGGGTTCTCGAAGACCTCGTCCGTGGTCGCCTGCTCGACGATCCGGCCCTTCTCCATCACGGCGACCTGGTCGGCGATCTGCCGCACCACGGCGAGGTCGTGCGTGATGAACAGGTACGTCAGGCCCAGCTCCTTCTGCAGGTCGTTGAGCAGGGTCAGCACCTGCGCCTGGACCAGCACGTCGAGGGCCGAGACGGCCTCGTCGCAGACGATCAGCGACGGCTGGAGGGCGAGGGCCCGCGCGATGGCGACGCGCTGGCGCTGGCCGCCCGAGAGCTCGTTGGGGTACCGGCGCATCGTCGACCTCGGCAGGGCGACCAGCTCGAGCAGCTCGGCCACCCGCGTGGCACGGGACTTCTTGTCGCCGATGCTGTGGACGCGCAGCGGCTCCTCGATGGTCCGGAAGATGGAGTACATCGGGTCCAGCGAGCCGTACGGGTTCTGGAAGATGGGCTGCACCTGGCGGCGGAACTTGAACAGCTCGCGACGGTCCAGCGTCCCGACCTCGGTGCCCTCGAACACCACCCTGCCCTCGGTGGGCTCGAGCAGGTTGAGCATGATGTTGGCGACGGTGGACTTGCCCGAGCCGGACTCGCCCACCAGCGCCATCGTCGAGCCGCGCGGGATGGCGAACGAGACGTCGTCGACCGCCTTGAACTCCTTGCCCACACCGGGCACGGCGCCACGCAGGGTGAAGACCTTCGTGAGGTTCTGGACCTCGACGATGTTCCTCGCCCGCTCCGGGTGGCCCTCGCCGCTGGCGAGCAGCTCCTCTGTCTGGACCCCCTGCTCCTTGGCGCTCTGGATGCGCCGCGACGCCAGGGACGGCGCGGAGGCGACCAGGCGCTGGGTGTAGGGGTGGCGCGGGTCGGAGAGGATCTGCCGGGCCGGCCCGGACTCGACCACGCGGCCCCGGTGCATCACCACGAGGTGCTCGGCGCGCTCCGCGGCGAGCCCGAGGTCGTGGGTGATGAAGAGGACCGCGACGTGCCGCGACCGGGTGAGGTGGTCCAGGTGGTCGAGGATCTGCCGCTGGACGGTGACGTCGAGCGCGGAGGTCGGCTCGTCCGCGATCAGCAGCCGGGGCTGCCCGGCGAGGCCGATGCCGATGAGTGCGCGCTGGCGCATGCCGCCGGAGAACTCGTGGGGGTACTGCTTGGCGCGCCGTGCGGCGTCGGGCAGGCCGGCGGCCGCGAGGACCTTCTCGACCTCGGCGTCGGCGTCCTTGCCCCTGGCGACGCCGTTCGCGACGAGGGCCTCCTTGACCTGGAAGCCGATCTTCCACACGGGGTTCAGGTTGGACATCGGGTCCTGGGGCACCAGCCCGATCTCCCGGCCGCGCAGGTCCTCGATCTCCTTGCGGGAGGCCCCGACGAGCTCGCGCCCGCCGAACTTGATCGAGCCCCCGGTCACGCGGCCCGTGCCCGGCAGCAGGTCGATGACGGCGTGCGCCGTGGTGGACTTGCCGGAGCCGGACTCGCCGACGATCGCCACCGACTGGCCCGGGTAGACGGTCAGGTTCGCCCCACGGACGGCGGGCACCATGCCCGTCGAGGACTGGAAGGCGACCTCCAGGTCACGGATCTCCAGCAGCGGGGTGTTCGGGTCGACGGTCTCGGCCACCGCCGTCGTCGTCGCGGTGAGGTTCTCCGTCATCGGGTGCGCACCTTCGGGTCCAGGGCGTCGCGCACCGCGTCACCCATCATGATGAAGCCCAGCACCGTGATGGCGAGGGCGCCGGCCGGGTAGAAGAGCACCTCCGGGCGCGTCCGCAGGGACTGCTGCGCGATGGAGATGTCGCCGCCCCAGGAGACGACGTTCGGCGGCAGGCCGATGCCGAGGAAGCTCAGGGTCGCCTCGGCGACGATGAACGTGCCCAGCGCCACGGTGGCGTAGACGATGATCGGCGCGGCCGCGTTGGGCAGGATGTGCTTGGTCAGCGCCGAGATCCGGCTGACGCCGAGCGACTTCGCCGCCGTGACGTAGTCGTTGTTCTTCACGCTCATGACCGAGCCGCGGGTGATGCGCGCGATCTGGGTCCAGCCGAACGAGGCCAGCACCGCGACCACGGTCAGCGAGGTCCTGTTCTCGCTGAACAGCTGCATGATCACGATCGCGGCGAGGGTCAGCGGGATCGCGAAGAAGATGTCGGTGATGCGCGAGAGGATCGTGTCGAACCAGCCGCCGAAGAAGCCGGCGACGGCGCCCATGACAGTGCCGATGACCAGCACGGCCAGGGTGGTGAGCACACCGACGATCACCGAGGGGCGGGCGCCGTAGATGACGCGGGAGTAGATGTCGCAGCCCTGCTTGTCGAACCCGAAGGGGTGACCGGCGGCGGAGCCACCGAGGCTGTTGGAGAGCTCGCAGAACCGGGGGTTCTGCGAGGTGAAGAGGCCCGGGAACGCCGCGACGACGACGACGAGCGCGATGATGGCCGCGGCCACCCAGAAGAGCGGACGACGGCGGAGCTTGTGCCACGCCTCGCTCCACAGGCTGGAGGGGGCGCCGGAGTCGTCGACCGCGTCGACGGCGCCGAGGCCCGTCTCGTCCATCTCGGCGAAGAAGTGCTCCTGGTGCCGCCGCGTGGCGACGGGCTCCGGACCGCGGCCCGGGCCGGTGTGGATGATGTCAGGCATAACGGATCCTCGGGTCCAGAGCGGCGTAGAGAAGGTCGACGACGAGGTTCGCGACGATGTAGATCAGGACCAGCACGGTGGTCAGCGAGACGACCGTGGCGTTCTCCCCCTGCAGGACGGCCCGGTAGAGGGTGCCGCCCACGCCGTTGATGTTGAAGATGCCCTCGGTGACGATCGCCCCGCCCATGAGGGCCCCCAGGTCCGCACCGAGGAAGGTCACGACCGGGATGAGGGAGTTGCGCAGCACGTGCACGTTGATGACCCGGCCGCGGGAGAGTCCCTTGGCGGTCGCCGTGCGCACGTAGTCGGCGGTGAGGTTCTCCGAGACGGAGGTCCGCGTCAGCCGGATGACGTAGGCGAACGACACGGCCCCGAGCACCAGCGCCGGCATCAGCAGACTCTTGAAGTCAGGGTCGCTGCCCGCCGTCGTCGGCAGCCAGCCCAGCTGGACGCCGACGAAGAACTGGAGCACGAAGCCGATGACGAACGTCGGCACCGCGATGACGAAGAGGCTCGTGACGAGCGCCGTGGCGTCGAAGAGGCCGCCGCGACGAAGGCCGGCGACCAGGCCGACCAGCACGCCGAAGACGGCCTCGAAGACCAGCGCCATGACGGCCAGCTTGAACGTGACGGGCAGCGCGCCCTTGATCACGTCGAACACGTCGCGGCCGGAGAAGGTGATGCCGAAGTCCAGCGTCAGGATGCCCTTGAGGTAGAGCAGGTACTGGACGATGAACGGCTCGTCGAGGTTGTACTGCTGGCGGATCTGCTCCTTCACGGCCTCCGGCAGCCCACGCTCACCGCCGAGGGCGGCGACCGGGTCGCCCGGCAGGGCGAACACCATGAAGTAGATGAGCAGCGTGGCCCCCAGGAACACGGGGATCACCTGCAGGATCCTGCGCCCGATGTACCGGAGCATCAGGTCCCTCCTCGATCAAGTCGTTGATTCAGACACTACGCGTGGACGTCGGCGGGCCATCGTGGCTCGGCGTCGACGGGTGCGAGGGACGACGATACGTCGTCGCCCCGCGACGCACGAAGCCGGGGGCCGGACCTCACGGTCCTACCCCCGGCTCCGGGGCGGTTCGGAGTGAGCAGGCTCACTCCGGCCGCGTGAGCGGCGTCACCGTCACGGGGTGAGAACCATCACCCCGGGGCGGTCACTCCGACTTGGTGACCTGGTAGAGCAGCGGCTCGGAGTCCCAGCCGAACTCGACGTTGTCGACCGTGTCGGCCCAGCCGCCGGTGACGTTCTGGTACCACAGCGGGATGCCCGGCAGGTCGCGGAAGAGGACTTCCTGGGCCTTCAGGAAGTACTCGTTGGCCTCCTCGATGGACCCGGCGGAGTTGCCCTGCGCCATGAGGGACTCGAACTCGTCGGAGGCGTAGAACGCGTCGTTGGAGCCCGCACCCTCGGTGTAGATCGGCGCGAGGAAGTTGGCCAGCGACGGGTAGTCGCCCTGCCAGCCGGCGCGGAACATGCCGGTCATCTGCTTGTTGTCACGCGCGTCCAGGAACTCCGAGAACTGCGCGTACGGCTCCATCTCCGCCTCGATGCCGAGCGTGTTGCGGATCGAGTTGTTCACCGCGTCTACCCACGGCTGGTGGTCGGAGTCGGTGTTCGTGGCGATGGTGAAGGTGCGGTCGCCCCACGGCTCGATGGCCTCGGCCTCGGCCCACAGCTCCTTGGCGCGCTCCGGGTCGAACTCGAGCACCTCGTTGCCCGGGACCTCCTCGCTCCAGCCGGCGATGACCGGGGAGGTGAAGTCCTTGGCGGGGGTGCGGGTGCCGTTGAAGATCACCTCGGTGACCTCCTCGCGGTTGATCGCGTGGGAGATCGCCTGGCGGCGCAGCTGCCCCGCCTCGCCCGACCACTCGGGCAGGTACGACGGGACGCTGAGGGTCTGGTTGATGGCCGCCGGCTGGTTGACGGAGCGGCCCTCGAGCTCGTCCTCGAACGAGGTGATCGAGGAGTTCGGGATGTTCTCGATGACGTCGAGGTTGCCCGAGAGCAGGTCGGCGTACGCCGCGTCCTCCTGCTCGTAGAACACCACCGACACGCCGCCGTTCTGGGGGGTGCGCCCGCCCTTGTACTCGGGGTTCGGCACCATGTCCACGCGGACGTTGTGCTCCCAGGCGCCCTCGCCGTCGAACATGTACGGGCCGTTGCCCACCGGGTTCTCGCCGAAGGCCTCCGGGTCCTCGAAGAAGACCTCGGGCAGCGGGTAGTACGCGGTGTAGCCCAGGCGCAGCGGGAAGTCCGCCTCCGGCTGGACGAGCTTGACGGTGAACGTCAGGTCGTCGACCACCTCGAGGCCGGTGAGCTCGGAGTCCTTCTCGTACGAGAAGCCCTCGATGACCTCGAAGAAGTAGCTGTTGTTCTGGGCGTTGCTCAGCAGCGCGCCGTAGTTCCAGGCGTCGACGAAGCTGCTCGCGGTGACGGGCGAGCCGTCGGAGAACTTCCAGCCGTCCTGCAGCTTGATCGTGAAGGTCTGGTTGTCCTCGGTCTCGATGGACTCGGCGACCTCGTTCTCGACGCTGCCGTCCGCGTTGTAGCGGACGAGCCCGGCGAAGAGCTGGGTCATGATGCGGCCGCCGCCGGTCTCGTTCGTGTGGGCGGGCAGCAGCGGGTTCTGCGGCTCCGTGCCGTTGACGGTCACGATCCCGGTGCTGGTGCCCTCGGTGGCACCGGCGGTCTCGTCGGCGCCGGTGTCGTCACCGGACGAGCCGCACGCGGCGAGCACGAGGGAGCCCGCAAGAATCGTGGCGGCCATGCCCGCCATGCGCTTGGTCTTCAATGTTCCTCCTGATGAGTGAGCGGAACGCTCGCCCGCCGATGGCGCCCGGGTCCCGGGCACAGGCACACGGGCCTCGTCGGCGAGATTAGGGAACGATATGTCGCCCCAGGAGGTGCACCGGTCACCGCGGCCCGATCGTTACCCGATCGTGACCACATCGTGAGACATCAAACACCGGCCGAAACGCCGGACGGTGGGGCCTTGGTCCCGTCCCCGACGTCACCGGCGCCGGCGGAAAGCCCACGCCAGCGCGGCGACCGCGACGAGGATCTGACCGCCGACGGCCAGCCGGTTCACGTCCAGGGCGGGCTGCCACTGCACCGAGCCGTCGTGCACGACGAACACTCCGGCCGGCTTCGCCAGCATCCCGAACCCGCCGCCGCCCCCCTCACCCTCGGCACCTCCGGCAGCGCCGTCCTGCGCGCCCGGCGCGCCCCTGGCGTCCGGGCGCGCGGCTCCCCCGTAGCCCATGCCGGAGCCGCCCATCACCTTCGCGACCGGGATGACGGTGGTCTCGCCGACGACGTAGGCCTCCCCGAACACCCGGCGCACGGTGAGTGAGTCGCGCGCGGACTCGGTGATCAGGTCGACGCTCGTGCTGCCTCGGTCCATGTCGTCCTCCGGCTCGGCCGAGCAGCGAGAGCCCGGCGGTTCCGGCCAGCGTAGGACGCGCCCACCCCGCTCGGTGAGGTGTCAGGAGCCGCCCCTCCGGCGCAGGAGGAATGGCCCAGCGCGAAGGGCGGGCGCAGCGAGAAGCGTGCCTCAGCGAGGGACGACGGCGAAGCGGCGGTTGGCCAGGGAGGGGTTGCGCTCGCGCACGGCGCCGACCTTCTGGGCCGAGGCCTCGACGACGGCGACGCCCGGCTCCTCCCCCAGCTCGGCCAGGACCTCGCCCGAGGGGTCGACGGCGAGCGAGCGGCCGGTGCGGTGCCGGCCGCACTGCCCGCTGGCCAGGACGTAGACCGTGTTCTCGATGGCCCGGGCCCGCGCGAGCACCTGCCAGTGCGTCGCCTTGCCGGGGCCGGCCATCCACGTGGCCGGGACGGCGAGGACGTCCGCCCCGGCGTCGACGAGGAACCTCGCCATCTCGGGGAACCGCAGGTCGTAGCACGTCATCACGCCCACGTGGAGGTCACCGACGGGCAGCACGAGCGGTTCCGGGACGGCGGCGGCGAGGCGGTCGGACTCGCGGTCGCCGAACGCGTCGTAGAGGTGAACCTTGCGGTAGGCGCCGGCGAGCGCACCGTCCGGGCCGAGCGCGACGACCGTGTTGGCGGGCCGGTCGCCGGCGGTCTCCGTCATGCCGGCGAGGACCGTGACGTGGTGCTCGCGCGCCAGGCCGGCGAGCGCGGTGACGAAGGCGCCGTCCAGCGGCTCCGCCTGCTCGCGCAGGTGCGCGGCGTCCGGCCGCGGGTCCCACGACATCGTGTACTCCGGCAGCACCACCAGCGCCGCGCCGTCCGCCGCCGCCCGCGCCACGAGCGCCGACGCGGCGTGGAGGTTGGCCGCCTTGTCCGTCGTCGCCGCGAGCTGGGCGAGGGCCATCCGCATGCCCCGAGGGTACGACGCGGCCTGCTTCGGCTGCCTCGCCCGGCGACGTCGAGCAGGTTTCGCCGGTCGACGAGGCGACCCTGCTCCACCGGGCGGCACGGGGTCACCGCAGCTAGCCTCGGAGCGCATGGGACCACTGAACCGTGCGGCCGACGCCGCGATCCGCGGCTACCAGCAGCACCTCTCCCCGCGGAAGAGCTGGAGCTGCGCCCATCTGGTCGCCCACGGCGGCCGGTCCTGCTCCGCGGCGGTGCGCGAGATCATCGCGGCGCGCGGGCTGGTGCGCGGTGCGGTGCCCACGGCGCTGCGGTTCCTCGCGTGCTACCGGGCGGCCGCGCTGCTGGCGCAGGCCGACGTGCAGGGCGTGTGCTGCTGCGGCGGCATCCCGATCCCGTTCCGGTTCAGCGGGCGCTGATCGCGGACGTCACCCGAGCCAGCGCCGCCATCGAGAGAGCTCGGGTTCACGCGCCGGCTCCTCGCCCAGCGCGCGGGCGGCCTCGGCCAGATCGTCCGCGGTGAGGGTCGTGACGTCGGCACGGTCCAGCGCATCCACACTCCGATGCTCGTCGCGCGTCAGGCGCAGCGCCTGGCGGTTGAGCGCCTGCTCGAACAGCGTGCGGGCGAAGCGCGCGTTGCCCGACTCCTCACCATGGCGGACGCCACCGAGGATGCGGCGGAGCGTCACCTCGGCACCAGGCTCCAGCGCGTACTCGTGCTGGGCCAGGATGGTCGCGAAGATCGCCTCGAGCTCGCCCGTCGAGTAGTCGGGGAACCTGATCTCGCGAGCGAAACGGGAGCGGAGGCCAGGGTTCGAGAGCAGGAACGACTCCATCAGCCGGGGATAGCCGGCGACGATCACCACCAGGCGATGGCGGTGATCCTCCATGCGCTTGAGCAGGACCTCGACCGCCTCGGGTCCGAAGTCGAGCCGCCCGTCGGCCTCCGGGGCCAGCGAGTAGGCCTCGTCGATGAAGAGGACGCCGTCGAGCGCTCGGCGGATCACGCGGTCGGTCTTGATCGCGGTTGCACCGACGTACTGCCCGACCAGAGCGGCCCGGTCGACCTCCACCAGGTGGCCCTTCTGCAGCAGGCCGACCGCCCGGTACATCTCGGCCAGGAGCCGCGCCACCGTGGTCTTGCCCGTGCCCGGGTTCCCGAGGAAGACGAGGTGCTGGGACGTCGCCACCTCGGGCAGGCCGTGCGTCTTGCGGCGCGCCTGCACCTGCAGGAAGGCGACAAGCGCCTGCACCTGCTCCTTGACCGTCTCCAGTCCGACGAGCCCCTCGAGCTCCGCCTGCACCGCCGAGAGCGGCCGGACGGGTCTGGGGCGGCCGCCGAACGGGTCGTCCGCGCCCCGCAGACCGGGCCGCGGAAACTGATCGCCCAGGCGACCCACAGTCTCGCGGAGGTCGTCGAGTGGCTTACGGTTCGAAGCCATGCGCAGAGCCTAAGGGCCCCGGACGCGGAGGGGTACCGCGCACAGAACCGCAAGCCAGCCCGCAGGCGTCAACTCTGTCGTCGCGGTGCAGGCAGTCACACGTTGAAGCGGAACTCCACGACGTCGCCGTCGCGCATGACGTAGTCCTTGCCCTCCATGCGCACCTTGCCGTGCGCACGGGCCTCCGCCACGGAGCCGAGCTCGACGAGGTCCTCGAAGGAGATGACCTCGGCCTTGATGAACCCGCGCTCGAAGTCGGTGTGGATGACGCCGGCGGCCTGCGGTGCCGTCCAGCCCTGGTGGATGGTCCACGCGCGGGCCTCCTTCGGGCCGGCCGTGAGGTAGGTCTGCAGCCCGAGCGTGTGGAAGCCGACGCGGGCGAGCTGGTCCAGGCCCGCCTCCTCCTGGCCGGACTCGGCGAGCATCTCCTTGGCCTCGTCGGGCTCGAGCTCGACGAGCTCGGACTCGAACTTCGCGTCGAGGAAGATCGCGTCCGCCGGTGCGACGAGCTCGCGCAGCTCGGCCTGCATCGCCTCGTCGGCCAGGCCGGCGTCGTCGGTGTTGAAGACGTAGATGAACGGCTTGGCCGTCATGAGCTGGAACGTGGCGAGGACCTGGGGGTCGAGGCCTGCCTTCTCGGCGCCGGCGGAGAGCAGCGTGCCCTGCTCGAGGAGCGCCATCGCGGCCTTCGCCGTCTCGAGCACCTCGGCGTCGACCTTCTTGCCGCGGACCTCCTTCTCCAGCCGCGGGATCGCCTTCTCCAGGGTCTGCATGTCGGCGAGGATCAGCTCGGTGGAGATGGTCTCGATGTCGTCCTTCGGGTCCACCCGGCCCTCGACGTGGACGACGTCGCCGTCCTGGAAGACGCGGGTGAGCTGGCAGATGGCGTCGGCCTCACGGATGTTCGCGAGGAACTGGTTGCCCAGGCCCTCCCCCTCGGAGGCGCCCTTGACGATGCCGGCGATGTCCACGAAGGAGACCGTGGCGGGCACGATCCGCTCCGAGCCGAAGATCTCCGCCAGCTTGTCCAGGCGCGGGTCCGGCAGCGGGACGACGCCGATGTTCGGCTCGATCGTCGCGAACGGGTAGTTCGCCGCGAGAACCGTCGCCCGGGTCAGGGCGTTGAAGAGGGTGGACTTGCCGACGTTGGGGAGACCGGCGATACCGATAGTGAGGGCCACGTGGGCCGAGTCTACGTGCCCGGCCGCCCGCACGAACCGCAGGGTGGTGACGACCGCGCCACACCCCCGGCAGCCGTCATCCCGGCGAGATCAGGGCTGCCCGACGGCGAAGTCGGCCTCGCGCCGGGTGTCGGCGGTCCCCGTGATCTCGCCCGTGTCGTGGTTCACCTCGAGCGCCTGCACGGACCCGAAGACGGCCTCCTCCACGGCGACGACGTCGACGCTCCAGCCGAGGTCTTCGTACGCCTCGGCGTCCGCGGGCGGCGGCTGCGTCTCCGTCGTGAGCGTGGAGCCCTCGAGGATGAAGCGCGGGGAGGCGACGGCGTCGGCGAGCGGCTGGTCGTGCAGCCCCCACCTCGTGAGGACGTTGGCCAGGACGTTCGGGATCTGCCGGCCCCCGGGCGAGCCGATCCCGAGGACGGGCCGGCCCTCGCCGTCGACGACGACTGTGGGCAGGGACCAGCTCACCGAGCGGCGGCCCGGCGCGGGCTCGTTCGCGGCGGTGCTCCCGATCGAGTCGAACCGGGAGAGCTGGTTGTTGAGGAAGAACCCGCCGACCATCTCGCCGGATCCCCAGAAGCTCGTGATCGTGTTGGTCATCGAGACCATGAGGCCGTCCCGGTCGACGACGGTCAGGTGCGTGGTGTTGCCGGGCACGACGTCCCGCTCCGGCGCGGCGACCACGTCGCCGTCGCCCTCCCCTGCGGCAACCACGTCCGCGGCCAGCTCCGCGTTCCGGGCCGGGTCGGTGAGCTCGTCGACGGGGACGTCGACGAAGGCGGGGTCGCCCACGACGGTGTCGACGCTGCGGTCCGCGACCTGCCAGGCCCGGGAGAGCTGCTCCACGTAGCGTGCGGAGCCCGGCTCGGACCCGCCGACGCCGGCGGCCTCGGCCACCTGCAGCATCTGCACCAGCCCCGCCCCGGGCAGCGGGGGGGCGGCGGCGAGCACCCGGTGGTCGCCGAACGCCCCCTCGACGGGCTCCGTGCGCACCACCTCGTACGCGGCCAGCGAGGCGGCGTCGAGCCCGTCGACCGTGGTCAGCGCCTCGGTCAGCGGACCGTCGTAGAAGGCGTCCGCCCCGCCGTCGGCGATCGTGCGCATGGTGGCCGCGAGGTCCTCCTGGACGAGCCGCTGGCCGGCCGCGAGCGGCTCGCCGCCCGGCGAGAAGTGCTCGAGGCGGCCGACGGCGGCCGGGCCGTGGTCGCTGCGCATGCGCAGGGCGAGGAAGTCCGAGACCTCGAAGCCGTCGGAGGCCAGCTCGATCGCCGGCGCGATCACCTCGGACCAGGGCAGCTCGCCGTGGTCCTCGTGGAGCGCGGCCATGCCGGCGACGAAGCCCGGGACGCCGGTGCCGGACTCGGGGATGCGCCCGTCCCGGGCGACGACCTCCCGGTAGTCGTACGCCTGGGGCTCGCCCTCCCCCGTCGGGACGACGAGGGCGGCGCCGCCCCCGCCGATGCCGGAGGCGAAGGGTTCGACCACGGCGACCGCGAAGGCGGTCGCGACGGCCGCGTCGACGGCGGAGCCGCCGGCGTCGAGCACCTGCATGCCGGCGTCCACCGCGGCCGGGTGGCCCGCGCTCACCGCGTGGTTGCCCAGCGCGGCGGCCGGCTCCGTCGCCGGCTCGCTGGTGGCCGGGGGCGGCGGCGAGGACGACGGCGGGGCGGTGGTGGGCTCCGACGTCGGGGCGGTCGGGACGCTGTCGGAGCAGCCGGTGACGACGGCGAGGAGCAGGGCAGCAAGACCGGCGAGGCGGGTGCCGCCGCGACGGTCGGCGGCGGAGGCAGAGGGGCGGGCGGCACGCGAGAGGAGGTGGTCCATCGCCCCGCCACGCTACCTCCCGACGGCACGGCCGCAATCCGCGGGCCACCACTCGTCGAGGTCACTCCTGTCTCACCGACCTCCTCGGTCACGCGGCTACCGGGTGGGCGGACGACTGTGAGGAGGTGCACCGGCCAGCGCGGGCCGCTCGCGGTCGCACGGACGGCGGTGGCGCCTACCCTGGAAACACCGAGCGGCCGACCGGCCGCCCCGATCGGAGCCGCCGCGCGTGACCTCACTTCGCACAGGCCCTGCCGCCGCGGTGGGTCGCCCAGAGCAGCCGACGACCGCACGGGTCGTCGCGCTGGACGTCGCCCGCGCGATCGCCATCCTCGGGATGCTCGTCGTCAACGTCGGTCCCCGGGACGACTCCGGTCCGGCCGCGATGGTCATCCGCGCAGCCCACGGCCGGGCGTCGCTGCTGTTCGTGCTCCTGGCGGGGATAGGCATCAGCCTGCTGACCCGGCGGGCGCGCCAGGGCGGCCCGACCAGGAGGGGCACGCTGGTGTGGCGCTCGGCGCTGCTGCTCGTGGCGGGGCTGGCGCTGCAGCTCCTCGACCACGACGTGAAGGTCATCCTGCCCACCTACGCCGTGCTGTTCCTCGTCGCTGTCGCGGCTGTGCGCCTGCCTGACGTCGGGCTGCTGATCGGCGCGGGGGCGGCGACCCTCCTCGGTCCGCTCGTCTGGATCGGCGGCCAGCGCGGCACGGACTTCGACATGGAGCCGGCGAACCTCACCAGCACACCGCTCGACGTCCTCTCCTCCGTGGTCCTCACCGGGCCGTACCCGGTGGTCACCTGGGTCGCGCCGTTCCTCCTCGGGATGTGGCTCGGACGCCGCGACCTGACCGCCCGCACCGTTCAGGTCAGGCTCGTCGCCGTCGGGTCCGCGGCCGCGGTGGCCGGGATAGCGGTCTCCCGCGCCCTCGTCGCCCTGACCGGCCAGCCGGGCGAGGAGGTGGGGCTGGACCGCCTCTCCTCCGCCGTCGCCCACTCGCAGATGCCGCTGTGGCTCGTGAGCGGCACGGGGAGCGCGCTGGCCGTCGTCGGCCTGGCGCTGGTCCTGGTGCCACGCGCCGGCCGCTGGGCCCGCCCGCTCGTGGCCGTCGGCCAGCTGTCACTGACGGTCTACGTCGCACACCTGCTGGTGATCGCGGCCCTCGTGCGGCCCGGTCCGGGATCGGCCGCCGAGGGGCTCGGCGTCTCGTTCCTCATCGGTGCCGCGGCCATCCTCTTCGCCACGCTGTGGCGGGCGAAGTTCCGGCGTGGCCCGCTCGAGACGTTCCTGCGCGTCCCGTCGCTCCTGCACCGCGCCGCCTGACGGCGCTCCCCGCCCGGCCGCCGACGGCGCGGCCCCGGCCGCCATGTCGGTGGTGGCTGGCATCGTGCTGGTCATGGAGATCACCACGGTCCTGCTTCTCGCCGCGGCGCTGCTCGTCGGGTGCGTCCTCGGTTACGCCGTCGCGCTGGCCCGGGGTGCCGCCCTGCGCGGCGACGGCGCGACCGCGGCCGAGGTGGGCGAGCTGCGGGCCCGCGCCGCGGCCGCGCAGGCCCGGGCCGAACGGCTGGCCGAGGAGGTGGAGGACCTCCACGAGCGCGCCCGGCAGGACCACGACGTCCTGCGCGCCCTCGGCCCGGTGCAGGCCACCCTCGCCCAGGTCGGCGAGCACGTCGCCCACCTCGAGCGTGAGCGCACCGAGCAGTTCACCGTCCTGACCGAGCAGCTCCACCACGCGCGCCGGACGGACGTCGAGCTCCAGCGGACGACGGCGCAGCTGGAGTCCGCCCTGCGGTCCACCTCGGCGCGCGGACAGTGGGGCGAGATGGAGCTGCGCCGGGTCCTGGAGGCGTCCGGGATGATGCGGCACGTCGACTTCGTCGAGCAGCGCTCGCTCGGGGCCGCGGGCTCCCCCGGCCGGGCCCGGGGGGCGGGGGGCCGGCCGGACGTCGTCGTGCACCTGCCCGGGGAGAAGTACCTGGCGGTCGACGCCAAGGTGCCCATGGACGCCTACCTGGAGGCGAGCGCACTGGGCGAGCGGCCGACCGGGGAGGACGCCGAGCGCCGGGAGCGGCTGCTCGCCGCGCACGCCAAGGCGCTGCGCGGCCACGTCGACGCCCTGGCCCGGCGGGCGTACTACGAGCAGCTGCCCGGGTCGCCGGAGCTGGTCGTCATGTTCGTCCCGTCCGAGGGGCTGCTCGCCGCGGCGCTCGAGGCCGACCCGACGCTGCTCGAGCACGCCCTCCGGCAGGGGGTGGCGCCGACCTCGCCGTCCTCGCTGCTGGCCCTGCTGCGCACCACGGCGGCGGTGTGGTCGACCGAGCAGGTCAGCGCCGAGGCGAAGGAGCTGCTCGAGCTCGGCCGGACGCTCTACGACCGTCTGGGCGTGGTCGCGGGCCATCTCGGCGGGCTGGGACGCTCGTTGCGCACGAGCGTCCAGCACTACAACAAGGCCGTCGCGTCGATGGAGCAGCGCCTCCTGGTGACGGCCCGTGACCTGGAGTCGCTAGGCGCGAAGGATCTGAGCATCGAGCCGATCTCGGCCGACGACGCCCAGGTCCGGACGTTCACCGCGCCGGAGCTCGTCACCGACGACGGCGGCTCGCTGCTCGCGGGGCGCGCCGGTTAGCTCAGGCCCGCGGTGCCACGGTCGCGCCGCGGCGGGCGCGGTGCGGGCGGTCCGGCTGCTCGCCGGCCCGCTTGAGATCTGCGCGGAGGTTCTTGGGCAGGGAGAACATGATGTCCTCGGTCGCCGTGCGGACCTCCTCGACGCCCGTGAAGCCGAGCCCCTTGAGGCGGTCGATCACGTCGCGCACGAGGATCTCGGGGACCGACGCGCCGGACGTCAGGCCCACGGTGGTGGCGCCGTCGAGCCAGGCGGGGTCGATCTCGTCGGCCTTGTCCACCCGGTAGGACGCCCCGGCCCCGGCCTCCAGCGCCACCTCGACCAGGCGCACGGAGTTCGAGGAGTTGGCGGAGCCGACCACGATGACGACGTCCGCCTCGGGCGCGAGCTTCTTGACGGCCACCTGGCGGTTCTGGGTGGCGTAGCAGATGTCGTCGCTCGGCGGGTCCTGCAGGTGGGGGAACCGCTCACGGAGCAGCTTGACCGTCTGCATGGTCTCGTCCACCGACAGCGTGGTCTGCGAGAGCCAGATGACCTTCTCCGGGTCGCGGACCTGGACCTGGTCCACCTCGTGCGGGCCGTTGACCACCTGGATGTGCTCCGGGGCCTCTCCCTGGGTGCCCTCGACCTCCTCGTGGCCGTCGTGGCCGATCAGGAGGATGTCGAAGTCGTCGTTCGCGAAGCGGACGGCCTCCTTGTGCACCTTGGTCACGAGCGGGCACGTGGCGTCGATCGTGGCGAGGTTGCGGGCCGCGGCCTGGGCGTGGACGGCCGGGGACACCCCGTGCGCCGAGAACACCACGCGCGCCCCCTCGGGCACCTCGTCGGTCTCGGAGACGAAGATCGCCCCGCGCTCGGAGAGCGTCTCGACGACGAACTTGTTGTGCACGATCTCCTTGCGCACGTACACCGGCGCACCGTAGAGCTCGAGCGCCTTCTCGACGGCGTCGACGGCGCGGTCCACGCCGGCGCAGTACCCGCGGGGGGTCGCCAGCAGGATGCGCCTGCCGTCGGGCGAGGGGTTGCTCTCGACCGCGCCGGGGAACGCCGAGGCGCCGGCGAGCGAGGAGACCCGGCCGGCGGGTCCGGTGGACTCAGGAGTGGTCGTGGGCGTGGTCACCTGGCCAGGGTACGTGGGGACCGTCGGGCAGGGCCATCGAGGTGTCCGAAAGCACAGGGGCGCGGGCCGGTGTCACGGGCGGGTGCGACGATGGCACCCATGAACCGGAACCTGCTCGAGCCCGACCCCATCCTGCTCCCGGCGGACCACCCCGACGTGCCCGCCCGCGCCGCGCTGGACGCCGGCGAGGACGCGCGCGCCGTCGCCGCGCAGCACCCGGCCGCCAGCCTGGCGTGGGCCACGCTCGCCCGCGGGGCCCTCGAGGCGGGCGACGCCGTCGCCGCCTACGCCTTCGCCCGCACGGGCTACCACCGGGGCCTGGACGCGCTGCGGCGCGCCGGCTGGCGCGGCGCCGGGCCGGTCCCGGCGAGCCACCTGCCCAACCAGGGGTTCCTGCTCTCGGTGCTGACCCTGGCGGACGCCGCCGCGGCGATCGGCGAGACCGACGAGCACGCGCGGTGCATGCAGCTGCTCACCGACTCGGACCCGCGCGCCGTCGAGGTGCTCGGGGCCCGGTGACGTCCATGGGCACCGTGACCAGCGACCACCACTCCCCAGCACCGCGCCGCCTGGCCGCCCGGGCGCTGGAGACCACGGCCGAGAACCCGTGGCCGGTGCGGCTGCTCTCGTCCAAGATCACCGAGTACGTCAACCGGATGGCGCCGCTCTGGGTCGAGGGTCAGGTGGTCCAGCTCAACCGCCGGCCCGGCGCCACGCTGGCGTTCCTGACGCTGCGGGACACCGACGCGGACATGTCCCTGCCGGTGTCCGTGCACGCCCGGGTGCTCGCGGCGGTCGAGGCGCCGCTGGAGGAGGGCGCGCACGTGGTGGTCCACGCGAAGCCGACCTTCTGGCCCAAGCGCGGCACGCTCCAGCTGCAGGCGGACGAGGTCCGGCCGGTCGGGGTCGGCGAGCTGCTGGCCCGCATCGAGCACCTCAAGCGCGTGCTCGCCGCCGAGGGTCTCTTCGACGCCGACCGCAAGGTGCCGTTGCCGTTCCTGCCGGGCACGGTGGGTCTCGTGTGCGGCCGGGAGTCCAAGGCCGAGCACGACGTGGTCGTCAACGCCCGCGCCCGCTGGCCCTCCCTGCGCTTCGAGATCCGCGAGGTCGCCGTCCAGGGCCCCCGTGCCGTCCCCGAGGTCACCGCCGCCATCGCCGAGCTCGACGCCGACCCGGCGGTCGAGGTGATCGTCGTGGCCCGCGGCGGCGGCGCCGTCGAGGATCTGCTGCCGTTCTCCAACGAGGCGCTGGTCCGCGCCGCGGCCGCCTGCCGCACCCCCCTGGTCTCCGCGATCGGGCACGAGACCGACACCCCGCTGCTGGACCTGGTTGCCGACTACCGCGCGTCCACCCCCACCGACGCCGCCAAGCGCGTCGTCCCCGACGTCGCCGAGCAGCGCCGCGGGCTCTCCCAGGCCCGCCAGCGCATCCGGCACGCGGTGCGGGCCCGCCTGCACGGCGAGGAGCAGCGGCTCGCCGCGCTCCGCTCGCGCCCGGTGATGGCCGACCCGCACGCCGTGGTGGAGCGCCGCGAGGAGGAGGTGCGGCGGGCCCGGCTCGCCGCGTCACGGGCGTTCGCCTGGCGCACGGACCGGGCCGCGGGCGAGCTGGGGGCGTTGGTGGGCAGCCTTCGTGCGCTCTCGCCCGCGGCGACGCTGGCCCGCGGCTACGCCGTGCTCCGCACGCACGAGGGCGAGGTGGTCCGCGCCCCGGACCAGGTGGAGCCCGGCGACCAGCTCGAGGCGTTGCTGGCGCAGGGCCGGCTGGTCGTCGAGGTCGGCTACGACGAGCCAGCGGTGTGACGGGCCGGGCCTGCACGAGTCGGTGGCCGATGAAAGACTGTCGAGCGTGAGCCAGAATCTGTCCGACCTGCCCGACGTGTCCACCCTGAGCTACGAGCAGGCCAGGGACGAGCTGGTCGAGGTGGTGCGCCAGCTGGAGGCCGGCTCCACCTCGCTCGAGGACGCCCTCACGCTGTGGGAGCGCGGCGAGGCGCTCGCGGCGCGGTGCCAGTCCTGGCTCGACAACGCCAGGGCCCGCCTCGACGCCGCCCGTGCTCCGGCGGACGGGCAGGCCAGAACCGCCGACGGGCCGCGCGGGACCACGGCCGCCCAGCCCGGTAACGACCCCGCGGCGGAGCGCGAGGCCGCGCTCGACGACGCCGCGGCCGCCCTTCCCGAGGAGGAGTCCGCATGAGCGAGCCGTTCACCACCCCCGAGCCCGCCGGTGCCGTTCCGCCGCAGCGTGCGGGCAACGCCCCCGGCGGCGACGGCAGCACGATCGAACGGTCCCCGAAGGCACCGGCCGAGCACGACCCCTTCCGCCCGGTCGGCGACCCGGAGCTCTCCGAGGGACCGAAGGCGCCCACCTCGGAGGCGTGGGGCGCCACCGCCAGGGACCGGCTGGCGCGCGACCCCGCCACCGGCTCCGCGCTCGTGATCGGCGAGGCGCTGGTCGACATCGTCGAGCGGCCGGGCGAGGAGCCGTCGGAGCACCCCGGCGGCTCCCCCGCCAACGTGGCCGTCGGGCTCGCCCGGCTGGGCCGCGACGTCGAGCTCGTCTCGTGGTTCGGCGCGGACCCGCACGGGGCGCTGCTGCGCTCGCACCTGGAGCTGGAGGAGGTCCGCCTCGCCCCGGCCTCCGCCCGCGCCTCCCGCACCTCCACCGCACGCGCCAGGCTCGACGACACCGGCGCCGCGACGTACGTCTTCGATCTCGAGTGGGCGCCGCCGGAGCCGGACCCCGCGCTCGAGCCGCTGGTGCTGCACACCGGGTCCATCGCCGCGGTGCTGGAGCCGGGCGCGCGAACCGTCACGTCGACCGTCGAGCGGCACCGCCGGCACGCCACCATCAGCTACGACCCGAACGTGCGCCCCGACCTCATGGAGGACCGGGAGCGCACTCGCCAGAGCGTGGAGCAGATCGTCGCCCTGTCCGACCTGGTCAAGGTCTCGGACGAGGACCTCGGCTGGCTGTTCCCGGGTGAGGACCCGATCGCGGTCGCCCGCCGCTGGCTGGCTGCGGGACCTGGCCTGGTCGTCGTCACCCGGGGCTCCGCGGGCGCATGGGCCGGGACGGCCGGGGGCCTGGAGCTGACGTCACCCGCCCGCGCGGTCGAGGTCGTCGACACCGTCGGCGCCGGCGACTCCTTCACCGCGGGCGTCCTGGACGGGCTGTGGAGCGCGGGACTGCTCGGCGCGGACCGTCGGGACGCCCTCCGGGCGGTCGACACGGCCACCCTGCAGGGCATCCTCGACCACGCCGGGCGCATCGCGGCGATCACGGTCTCACGGGAGGGCGCCAACCCGCCCACCCGCGCCGAGCTCACCGTGGACTGATTCGCTCGCGCCGGCCGGCGGCGGGTCAGGCACCCGCCGCCGTGCTGCCCTCCCGGGTGCCGCTCTCCCGGGTGGTGCCGTCCGGACCGGCCGGCGCGGCCGTCCGTTCCGCGCGCCGCCGGGCCCGCTCGAGCGCACGCCGCCGCTGCTCCTTGGCGTCCTCCTCGAGCTTCGCGGCGCGCTCCTCGTCACGGGTGAGGTTGTCGCCGCTCTCGGGATCGAAGACGTGGATCTTCGTCGGGTCGATCCACAGCTCGGCAACGTCACCGTCCCGGACCGGGCTCATGGCGTCGAGCGCCACCACCAGCTGCGAGCGCATGCCCTCGCCCTCGAGCTCGCGGTCGAGCTCGTCGAGCTTCTTGCGCACGCTCTCCTCGGTCTCGTAGGGCACGTACGCGTAGAGCACCTCGCCGAGCCACTCGGTGACGTCCACGTTGGCGTCGAAGACCACGCCCGAGCCGCGACGGTCGGCTGCGATGAGGTCCGCGTCCTCGAAGTCGTCCGGCCGGATCCCGACGATCACGGTCTCCCGGTTCCCCACGGCCGCCCGCAGACGATCGTCCAGGGGCACGTCGGCGATGGGCAGCCGCAGCACGTCCCCGGTGACCACGCCGGCCAGGAAGTTCATGGGCGGCGAGCCGATGAAGCCGGCCACGAACAGGTTCACCGGCTGGTCGTAGAGACCGCGGGGGCTGGCCACCTGCTGCAGGATGCCGCGTCGCAGGACCGCCACCCGGTCCCCCAGGGTCATCGCCTCCGTCTGGTCGTGGGTGACGTAGACCGTGGTGATGCCGAGGTTGCGCTGCAGGCGGGCGATCTCGGTGCGCATCTGCCCGCGCAGCTTCGCGTCGAGGTTGGACAGCGGCTCGTCGAAGAGGAACGCGCGCGCCTCCCGCACGATCGCGCGCCCCATGGCCACCCGCTGCCGCTGACCGCCGGAGAGGTTCGCGGGCTTGCGGTCGAGGTGCTCGTCGAGCTCGAGCAGGCTGGACGCGCGCCGGACCCGCTTGTCCACCTCCTCGGAGGAGAACTGGCCCTTCTGCAGACGCAGCGGGAAGGCGATGTTCTCGTACACCGTCAGGTGCGGGTAGAGGGCGTAGTTCTGGAACACCATCGCCAGGTCACGGTCGCGCGGTGCCTTGTCGTTGACGACCTCGTCGCCGATCCGCAGCTCGCCGGAGGTGATGTCCTCGAGGCCGACGATCATCCTCAGCAGGGTGGACTTCCCGCAGCCGGAGGGTCCGACCAGGATGACGAACTCGCCGTCGTCGATGTCGAGCGAGACGTCGTTGACGGCCGGGAACCCGTCGCCGTACTGCTTGACGATGTGGTCCATGGTGATGGATGCCATTGAGGTTCTCCTCCTCGCGGCGAGGGCTGCTCAGCCCTTGACCGCTCCCTGGGTAAGTCCGGACACGATCTGGCGCTGGAAGAGCACGACCAGCACGACGACCGGGATCGTCACGATGATCGACGCCGCTGAGATGGCGCCCACCGGCAGCTCGAAGTAGGACGCCCCGGTGAAGAAGGCCAGCGCGGCAGGCACCGGACGGGCGGCGGCGGTCGAGGTCAGCGAGATGCCGTAGACGAAGTCGTTCCACGCGATGAAGAAGGCGATCAGGGCGGTGGTGAACACCCCCGGCGCGGCGAGCGGCACGATCGCCTTGCGGAAGGCCTGCCACGGCGTCGCCCCGTCCACCTGCGCGGCCTGCTCCAGCTCCCACGGGATCTGGCGGAAGAACGCCGCCAGCGTCCAGATGGAGATCGGCAGCGTCAGCGACAGGTACGGGATGATCAGGCCCGGCCAGGTGTCGTACAGGCCGATGTTGCGCCACAGGTTGAACAGCGGCGTGACGATCGAGATGACCGGGAAGATCGAGACGCCGAGCGCCGTCGTCAGGATGAGCTTCTTGCCGCGGAAGTCCAGGCGGGCGATGGCGTAGGCGCACAACGTCGCCAGCACGACGGCGATGAACGTAGCGATCAGCGAGATCCCGATCGAGTTGCGCAGGGCCGGCAGGAACAGGTCCCTCGCCCCGCCCTCGGCGGTGAGGATCTGCTGGTAGTTCTCCCAGGAGACCTTCGGGGGCAGGAACGTCCCCGAGCGGATGTCGCTCGTGGACTTCAGCGACGTCATGAAGATCGAGAGCACCGGGAACAGCGCGTACACGAAGATCAGCACCGCCGCGATCCCCCAGCCCACCTTCTGGCGGGTGCTCAGCCGGCCCATGTCACTGCCCCCTCGCGCTCGTGAGGTCGACCTTGAACAGCTTGATCGCTGCGAAGCAGATGAGGATCACGCACAGGAACAGCAGGACCGACACCGCGGACCCGAGCCCGATCTCGAGGCGCCCGATCGAGGTGCGGTACGCGAGCAGGGAGAGCACCTCGGTGTTGTTGGCCCCGTTCGTCATGATGAAGACGTTGTCGAAGATGCGGAAGGCGTCCAGCGCGCGGAAGAGGACGGCCACCATGATCGCGGCCTTCATGTTCGGGATGATCACGCGCGTCAGCACCTGCCACGGGGAGGCGCCGTCGACCTTGGCGGCCTCCTCCATGTCCCCCGGCACCTGCGCCAGGCCCGCGAGGAGCAGCAGCGAGATGAACGGCGTGGTCTTCCAGACCTCCGAGGCGATGATGACGAAGAGCGACGTGCCCTGGCTCGCGAACCAGTTGAGGTCCTCGCTGACGCCCGGGACCCAGTCGAACCAGGTGTTGATGTACCCGGAGGTGATGTCGAACGCGTAGAACCACGCGAAGGCGGAGACCACGGTGATGATGCCGTAGGGCACGAGGATCGCCGTGCGGAGCGCCCCCCGCAGGCCACGGATCGCGCGGTGCATGACCATCGCCAGGGCGAACCCGAGGACCAGCTCGATCAGCACGGTGATGACCGTGATGATCACGGTGACCCACAGGTCCCGCCAGAAGATCGGGTCGGTGAGCACGACGCCGTAGTTCGCCAGGCCGACGAACTCGCGCTCGTCCGGCGCCGTGAGGCGGTAGCGGAACAGCGAGTCGTAGATCGCCTGCAGGATCGGGTAGAGCGTCACCGCCAGCATCACGATGAACGCCGGGCCGGCGAGCCACCAGCCCAGCCGGCCCTCCGCCCGGGTCCGGTCGCTCTTTCTCCCGGTCGGGGCGGCGCGCGTGGGCGCGACCCGCTGGGAGGCGACCGGCGGTGTGGCTGAGGTCGTCATAGCAGGCTCTCCCCTCGGAGCACGGAGGTGATGAAGTCCGTCGAGCTGACCGGTGTGCTCTCGGGGTCGACCGAGGCCGGCGGGTGCCACGTCTCCTGCAGCCCGGTGGACACCTCGTTGTAGAACGGCGTCTGCGGCCGCGGGACGGCCCTCTCGAGGGAGTCCCGGATGGCCTCGTACATCGGGTAGGCCTCCTGGACCGCGGGGTCGTCGTAGGCCTGGGTCGAGGCGGCCGGGTTGCCGTTGGTGGCGAAGTACTCCGCCTGGTGCTCCGGGGTCACGATGCACTCGATCGCCTGGTAGGCGAGGTCGGGGTTCTCGCTGAACGCGCCGACGCCGAGGTTGATGCCGCCGTAGGGCGGGGTCACCTCGCCGCCCTCGCCGGTGAGCGGGTAGGTGGTCCAGCCGATGTCGTCGAGCAGGGCCTGGTCGACGGAGCCGTCCTCCACGGCGGTCACGGTGGAGGACCACACGAACGGCCAGTTGACCATGAAGGATCCCTGGTCACCCTGGAACACGGTGAGCGACGTGGGCTCGTCCTCCGTCGGCAGCCCCGGCCCACCGACCCCCGAGGTGCCGATCTGCCCGATGATCTCGGCCGCCTGCTTGCCGGCCTCGGACTCGAGGCCCAGCTTGATGTCCTGCCCGCTGGCCTCGGGGTTGGTGATGATCTCCCCGCCGGCCGAGGCCACGAGGGCGTTGATCCACACGGTCAGGGACTCGTTCTTCTGCCCCTGGACGGCCAGCAGCTTGTCCTGGCTCTCCGCGGCGTCGATGAGCTGCTGCCACGTCACGGGCTGCGTCATGTCGAGCCCGGCGGCCTCCGCCACCGACTTGCGGTACCAGAGGAGCTGGGTGTTGGCCCAGAACGGCACGGTCACGAGCTCGTCGTTCCAGGAGGCACCGTCGATGGCGCCCTGCACCACGCCCTCGGTGGTCTGCTCGGCGACGTCGTCGGGCACCGGCGCGAGGAAACCGGGCTCGGCGAGCTCGGGGATGAACGGGGGGTCGAGACTCATGATGTCGATGGAGGAGTCCCGGGCCGCCAGCCGCCGGGCCAGCTGCTCGCGCTGGGACGCCGCCTGACGCGGCAGCAGAACCGTCTCGATCGTGTAGGCGCCGTCGGCCTCCTCGGTGCACGTCTGCGCGAGCTGCTCCTGACCCCCCGCGTCCGGGTTGATGTACCAGGTCAGCGTCGGCGTGCCGGACTCCGCGGCGCACGCCGACATCCCGGCGGCCAACGCCACGACCGTGAGTCCTACCACTAGTCTGCGTCGTCGCACGTGGCCTCCCTCGGCTGGTGGTGTCAGACAGCAAACCCCTAAGTCACCCGGCCCGCCACCGGAAGAGATCGAGAGGTCACCGCAGGCCCGGCCGCTCGGCGAGCGCTCCCCCGCACCGCTGCGAAGATGGACCCATGAGTACTTCGCTGACCCCCGCCCAGGCATGGCAACGCCTGCAGGACGGGAACGCCCGCTTCGTCGCCGACGCCATGCAGCACCCCTCCCAGGGTGCCGCCCACCGCGCCGCCGTCGC
This sequence comes from Georgenia daeguensis, assembly GCF_039537705.1. Lineage (NCBI taxonomy): Bacteria > Bacillati > Actinomycetota > Actinomycetes > Allobogoriellales > Allobogoriellaceae > Georgenia > Georgenia daeguensis. Next base: position 36,177 of record NZ_BAABBA010000017.1, on the reverse strand, counting down.
CAAGGAGCAGCACCCCTACGCCGTGCTCTTCGGCTGCTCGGACTCGCGGGTGGCCGCCGAGATCATCTTCGACCAGGGCCTGGGCGACCTGTTCGTCGTGCGCACCGCCGGCCACGTCCTGGACACCACGGTGATCGGGTCGATCGAGTACGGGGTCGACATCCTCGGGGCCCCGCTCGTCGTGGTGCTGGGGCACGACCGGTGCGGCGCGGTCGGCGCCGCCACCGAGGCCCTGATGACCGGCAAGATGCCCACGGGCTTCGTGCGCGCCGTCGTCGACCGGGTCATCCCCTCGCTTCTCACCCACGCGCAGCTGGCCGGGCCGGCGGGTGGTGGCGAGGCACAGGACGACGGCGCGGCGGCAGCCGCCGGCTCCGGCACGGCCGCCGCCCGCGGTCCCCGGTCGGTCACGCTGCCCGACGACGACGAGGTGCGTCGCGAGCACGTGCGCGCGACGGTGCAGATGCTGCGGGACTACTCCGGCTCGCTGGCGGCCGCCGTCGCCGAGGGCCGCTGCGCGATCGTCGGCGTGGAGTACACGCTGGCGGACGGCACCGCGCACTTGGTGGACCACGTGGGCGCGCTCGGCGTCTGACGCGACGACCGGGGCGCCGAACGACCGGGGCGCCGGTCAGGGGGGTGCCTGGGCGCCCGGCGGCTCACACCAGCAGGTACGCGGCGGACAGGACCGTCAGGGTCAGGACGAGCCGCTCGAACACCCGCTGGTCGATCCGGCGCGCCAGGCGGCGGCCCGCCAGCGCGCCGGCGACGACCGCCGGGACCAGCACCAGGTCGAGGCGCAGCGAGTCGGCGTCGATCAGCCCCAGCGAGATCGAGAACGGCGTCTTGACGAGGTTGACGGCGAAGAAGAACCACGCGGCGGTGCCGAGGAACCGGTTGATCGAGTAGCTCGAGGCCAGGAAGTACAGCGCCATCACCGGTCCGCCGGCGTTGGCGACCATCGTGGTGAACCCGCCCAGGACGCCGTAGGTGCCGGTGACGATCCGGCGACCGCGCACCGGGACGGTGCGCCGCGGCCGCGTGCGCCGGACGAGGGTCAGGGCGATGAGCCCGAGCAGGATGGCGCCGATGGTGCGCCGCACGCCGTCGTCGTCGGCCACCGCGAGGAAGGCGGTCCCGGCGGCCACCCCGACCAGCACCGTCGGCACCAGCCGGCGCAGCGTCGCCACGTCGGCGTGCGCGCGGTAGGACCACACCGCGAACAGGTCCCCCACCATGAGAAGGACCAGGAGGGCCCCGGTGGAGGCGCGGGCGGGAAGGACCGCCGCGAAGAGCGCCACGGCGATGGTGGCCGCCCCCGGCACGGCGGTCTTGCTCAGCCCCACCAGCACCGCCCCGAGGATGAGGAGGGACCAGGCGAGGGCGGACAGCTCGGGCACGCGCCAGAGCATGGCACCCCGGCCGGCCGGGGCCGACGCGCGTCCACCGCGCGCCCCCGGCCGGCCGGCCGGGCCTCAGAGGTCGATCCCCTCCAGCAGGTCGGTCACCAGGGCCGAGACGGCGGAGCGCTCGGACCGGGTGAGCGTCACGTGGGCGAAGAGCTCGTTGCCCTTGAGCGCCTCGACGACGGCGGCCACGCCGTCGTGGCGTCCCACCCGCAGGTTGTCGCGCTGGGCGACGTCGTGGGTGAGCACCACCTTGGAGTTCTGCCCGATGCGCGAGAGCACCGTGAGCAGCACGTTGCGCTCGAGGGACTGGGCCTCGTCGACGATCACGAACGCGTCGTGCAGGGACCGGCCGCGGATGTGGGTCAGCGGCAGGACCTCGAGCATGCCGCGGGCGATGACCTCGTCGAGCACCTCCGGCGCGACGAGGGCGCCCAGGGTGTCGTAGACCGCCTCGGCCCACGGGTTCATCTTCTCGGCCTGGTCGCCCGGCAGGTACCCCAGCTCCTGCCCGCCGACGGCGTAGAGCGGCCGGAACACGACCACCTTGCGGTGCTCCCGGCGCTCCATCACGGCCTCCAGGCCGGCGCACAGGGCGAGCGCCGACTTCCCCGTCCCGGCGCGGCCGCCGAGGGAGACGATGCCGATCCCCGGGTCGGTGAGGTGGTCGATGGCGATGCGCTGCTCGGCGCTGCGCCCACGCACCCCGAACACCTCCCGGTCCCCGCGCACCAGGCGCAGGGTGCCGTCCGAGGCGGCGCGCCCCAGCGCCGACCCGCGCGGGGAGTGCAGGACGGCCCCGGTGTGCGTCGGCACGGCGGCGAGAGAGCCCGGGGTGGCGAGGTCGGCGACGACCACCTGGCCGTCCTCCCACAGCTGCGCCATCTCCGACTCGGTGAGCTCCGCCGTCGTCATGCCGGTGTAGCCGGAGTCCACGACCTGCTGGGCGCGGTACTCCTCCGCGTGCAGGCCCACGGCGGAGGCCTTGACCCGCATGGGCAGGTCCTTGGAGACCACCGTCACGGCGTGCCCCTCGGCGGCGAGGTTGGCGGCGACGGCAAGGATCCGGGTGTCGTTGTCGCCGAGGCGGAGCCCGGAGGGGAGCACCTGGTCGCTGGAGTGGTTCAGCTCGACCCGGACGGTCCCGCCGTCCTCGCCGACGGGCACCACGGAGTCGAGACGGCCGTGGGTGACGCGCAGGTCGTCGAGCAGCCGTAGCGCGCTGCGGGCGAAGTACCCGAGCTCGGAGTGGTGCCGCTTGGCCTCGAGCTCGGTGACTACCACCACCGGCAGCACCACGTCGTGCTCGGCGAAGCGCAGGATCGCCCGCGGGTCCGAGAGCAGCACGGAGGTGTCCAGCACGTAGGTCCGCAGCGCGGTGCCGGCGGGTTCGGCCACCCCGATCTCGGCGGCGACGGCGGCACCCGGGGCGGCTTCCCCGGTGGCGCCGTCGGTGGTCGGTGCGCTGATGGTGCGATCGATGCTCACGAGAGCTCCCTCCGGCGCCTGCGGCGCCGAGTCAGCTGCGCCGTCGGGCCCCGCGCGGAGCGCGCGACCCTGGCACTGTGGTGGGCTCGGGGGGCCGGCCCAGGTGGGGCCGGCGGCCCCTCCCGTCCGCAGCTGGCTGCTGCATGGGCTGACCTCCCGGAGGACAGCGGGTGTGCCGTCCGTCACAGCTGACGCTAGATCCCCACGAGCCCCCGGCAAGTCGGGACACGCCAGGCGGCCGAAGTGTTCACCTCACCGAAACACGCCGCTCACACGCCCTACCGCCCGAGGCGACGCTCACGCTGGGCGTAGTCGCGCAGGGCGCGCAGGAAGTCGACCCGGCGGAAGTCGGGCCAGTACGCCTCGCAGAAGTAGTACTCGCTGTGCACGGACTGCCAGAGCAGGAAACCGCCGAGGCGCTGCTCGCCGGAGGTGCGGATCACCAGGTCCGGGTCGGGCTGGCCCTTGGTGTAGAGGTGGTCGGCGATGTCGTCGACGGTCAGGGACTCGGCGACCGACTCCAGGCTCTGGCCCGCCGACGCCCGCTCACGCAGCATCGAGCGCACCGCGTCGGCGATCTCGTCCCGGCCGCCGTAGCCGATGGCGACGTTGACCTGCATGCCGCGCACGTCCTCGGCGCGGGCCTGGGCGGCGCGCAGCCGCTCGGCGATCGGGTCGGGCAGGAGGTCGAGCGAGCCGACGACGCGGAGCGACCACCGCCCCGTCGTCGCCAGGGTCTCCACCGCGGTGGCGATGATGTCGAGCAGGTCGGCCACCTCGGCCGGGTCGCGCTGGAGGTTGTCGGTCGAGAGCATCCAGAGCGTGACGACCTCGACGCCGACCTCCTCGGACCACTCGAGGAGCTCGGTGATCTTGTCCGCACCGCGCCGGTGGCCGTGCGCGGGGGCGGTGCCCACGGCCCGTGCCCAGCGGCGGTTGCCGTCGAGGATGACGCCGACGTGCCGCGGGATGCGCTCGGGGTCCAGGGCGGCGACGAGGCGTCGCTCGTACAGCTGGTACAGCAGGTCCGGCTCTCGCATGCCGCCGCGTTGCTCCCCTCGGACGTCGTGGCGGCCCGGCGTCGCCACGTCGGCGCGGGCGCCCGGCCCTCGCTGGGGCGAGGCTACAGCCGGGCGGCGGGGCGGTGCGCCGACCGCCCAACCTACGGTACCGTAGGTTGCCGCCCGGCCGGTCTCGCCGGCACAGCGACGCACGGCCCGCCCCGGGGCCGCGCACCCCACCCTCGGAGGGCCGCATGCCCCACGTACCGGACGAGCCGTCGGTCGGTCAGACGATCGCCGCGAGCGTCAAGCCACGCCTGCGCGGCTGGATCCACGCGGGCACCGCGCCGGTCGCCCTGGTCGCCGGGGTCGTGCTCGTGCTCCTCGCCCCCACCACCGAGGCGCGGGTCTCCACCGCCGTGTTCGCCCTGGCGGGCGTCGTGCTGTTCGGCACCTCGGCGGTGTACCACCGCGGGACCTGGTCCCCGAGGGCGGCGGCCACGCTGCGCCGCGCGGACCACTCGAACATCTTCCTGCTCATCGCCGGCACCTACACCCCGCTGGCCGTGCTGCTGCTGGACCGCTCGACCGCCACCGTCCTGCTGATCATCGTCTGGGTCGGCGCCGCCCTGGGCATCCTCGCGAGGATCCTCTGGCTCGACGCGCCGCGCTGGGTGTACGTCCCGGTCTACATGGCGCTCGGCTGGGTGGCCGTGGGGTACATGCCCGCCTTCGGGCGCTCGGGCGGCCCGGGGATCGTGTGGCTCGTGGCGCTCGGCGGGCTCGCGTACATGCTCGGCGCCACGGCGTACGCCACCAAGCGGCCCAACCCGAGCCCGCGCTGGTTCGGCTTCCACGAGATCTTCCACGTGGGCACCGTGCTCGGCTGGGGCTGCCACTACGCGGCCGTCTCGATGGCGGCGTACCAGGCCCCCTGACGGCCCCGCCGGCAGGCCGCCGGAGGGCGGGAGCTGACCTGCGCCGATAGCCTCGGTCGACCACCGACCGGAGGGACCGACATGGCTGACGCCGAGAACCTGTGGAGCACCCGCCCGGCGAGTGCGCTACGGGCAGGTCCCGAGGTCGACCTGGCGACCCTCGACCGTTCCGCGACCCCCGGCTGGGAGGGCGGCAAGAACGAGGCCCGGACCTTCATGGCCGCCCGTGGCCGGCTGCTCTCCGAGCTCCAGGAGCGCCTGTTCGCCCACGGCCGCTCGGGCGGCGACAGGTCCGTCCTGCTGATCGTGCAGGGCCTCGACACCGCGGGGAAGGGCGGCATCGTCCGGCACGTCGTGGGCATGGTGGACCCTCAGGGCGTCGCGCTGCGCGCCTTCGGCGTCCCCACGGCCGAGGAGCGGCGTCACCACTACCTCTGGCGGGTCCGCCGGGCCCTCCCCCGCCCCGGCCTCATCGGCGTCTTCGACCGGTCCCACTACGAGGACGTGCTGGTGGCCCGTGTCGACGGCACCGTCGAGGAGGACGCGCTGCCCAGACGCTTCAGCGAGATCAACCGCTTCGAACGGCAGATCGCCGCCTCGGGCACCACCATCGTCAAGGTCGCCCTTCTGGTGTCCTACGAGGAGCAGGGGCTGCGCCTCATGAAGCGCCTGGACCGGCCGGACAAGCACTGGAAGTACGACCCCGGCGACGTCGACACCCGCCGGGACTGGGACGCGTACCAGGCGGCCTACGCCGACGTCCTCGCGCGCACCAGCACCGACGTCGCGCCGTGGCACGTCGTCCCCGTCGACAGGAAGTGGTACGCCCGGCTCGCGGTGACCGAGCTGCTCACGCAGGCGCTCGTCGACCTCGACCTGGACTGGCCCCGTCCACGCTGGCGCGTCGACGCCCAGAAGCGCCGCCTCGCCGCCACCATGAGCGAGGAGAGCCTGCAACAGGCCGCGGCGAACGCCGAGGAGGAGATCGCCGCGTACCACCAGGACGAGGCGGAGTTCGCGGCGGCCGTCGCCCGGGCGGACACGAGCCCCGGCCCGTCGGGCCCGGCGCCCGGCCCGGCCGGCGACCCCGGCGAGCAGGACGGGCAGGACGACGGCGGCGCCTCGCCGTCGGGCGGTCGCTCCGACGTCGCCGGCGAGCCTCCCGCGCGCACCACCGCGGCCGGGCGTGCGAAGAAGAACCGGAAGAACAAGAACGGCCGGGAAACGACGGCGCGGGCCCAGGAGACCAGGACGACGAAGCGGCAGAAGCACAAGAAGGACGACCGCGGGAGTACGTCCGCGGCAGGAGGGCGGAAGAAGTCCGCGGCGGCCGGGCGGAAGAAGTCCGCGGCGGCCGGGCGGAAGAAGTCCGCGAAGAACAGCAGCGGGAAGAAGACCCGCTGAGCCGCAGCGGCCGGTTGCCCGGTCTGGTCAGTCGGTCGGCGACTGCACCACGCGACGCGCCCCGCCGTCGCCCGACCCGTCCTCCCGCCATCCGGCTGCCCCGTCCGGCGAGTCGACGCCCGTCGTGCCGCCCGGACCGCGGTCGTCCCGGCGCACGTCCCCGTCGAGCGGGCCGTCGGGTCCGTCGTCGGCGGCCGCCTCGGCGCGCTGCCGAAGCCGCTCGTTGTGGTCGACCCGCCGCATGTGCTTGGCCATGGACAGGAAGAGAGGCACTACGGCCAGCGCGAGGAGGAAGAACCCGAGGAGGAACCCCTCCAGCCCGGGGCTGACCTCCCACGGCTCCATCTCGGCGGGCGCCGGGGTGGGCGACTCGGTCAGGAGCACGAAGGTCATGCCCCTAGCCTGCCACCCCGCGGGCGGTCCTCGGCCTCGAGGCCGACGCGCGAGACCGGCAGCCCCTCCGCGACCACACCCGCGAAGAGGTCGTCCTCGAGACCGTCCGCCACGTCGATCCGCGCGCGGGCGAGCTGGAACTCCTCGTAGGGCCAGATCTCCTTCTCGACGTCGCGGGGAACCTGGAAGAAGAAGCCGTCGGGGTCAATCTGCGTGGCGTGCGCGCGCAGGGCGGCGTCGCGCTGCGGGAAGAACGCCGAGCACTCGACGCGCGCGGTCGCCTGCCGGTGCGGGCGGTTCCGGCGCGTCTCGAACCACTCCTCGAACGGGGAGGTGATCCCGCGCTCCTGCAGCGCGCGGTGCACGGCCTCGATGCGCGCGACGGAGAAGGAGATGTCGTAGTACAGCTTCTGCACCGCCCAGGGCTCGCCGGCCTCGGGGTAGGCGTCCGGGTCGGCCGCCGCCTCGTAGGCCGCCACGGCCACCTTGTGGGACATGATGTGGTCCGGGTGGGGGTAGCCGCCGTTCTCGTCGTAGCACGTCATCACGTGCGGCCGGAACTCGCGGATCTGCCGCACGAGCGCACCGACGGGCACCTCCAGCGGCTCGAGCGCGAAGCAGCCCTCGGGCAGCGGCGGCAGCGGGTCCCCCTCGGGCAGCCCGGAGTCGACGAAGCCGAGCCAGACGTGCTCGATCCCGAGCGCCTCGGCCGCGGCCGCCATCTCCCGGCGGCGGTAGCCGGGCATGTCCCGCAGGATCTCCGGGTTCCCCTCGAGGCGGGGGTTGAGGATGTCGCCCCTCTCGCCGCCGGTGCACGTCACCACCAGCACCCTGTTGCCCTCGGCCACGTACCTGGCGGAGGTCGCGGCCCCCTTGCTGGACTCGTCGTCAGGGTGCGCATGCACGGCCATGAGCCGCAACGCCTCGTGGGTCACCGCGTGGTCCTCCATCGGCGCCGGGAGTGGTCCCGCGCCTCGCTCGTCGTCAGTTCCAGGGACAATGGTCTCGCATCAGTGCCCGACGCGCCCACGTCATATCCGCACGCCGGCACCCACGACCAGGAAGGACCCGTCCGTGACCGAGCCCGCAGCTCCCCGACCTCCCGGCGACCCGGCCGTCATGGCGGCCCGGTACGGCGGTGCGGGCTCCGGCCGGCGCGGCCTGGTCGCCGGCGGGGTGGTCGCGGCGCTGCTGGTGGCCGGCGGGCTGGCGGTCCAGGCGTCGAACCTATGGCAGCCCACGGTGATCGCGGAGAACGTCGGCTTCACGGTGAACGACCCGTCGAGCACGACGGTGCGGTTCAACCTCCGCGTCGAGGCGGGCACGACCGTCAGCTGCACCGTCGTCGCCCTGAACGAGTCCTTCACCCAGGTCGGATTCCGTGAGGTGGAGCTGGGTCCCTTCGACCAGAGGACCACTCCTCACGAGATCGATGTCACGACGACAGAGCTGGCGACGACGGGCAGCGTCGAGGGCTGCGAGATCCTGGACGAGGACTGAGCAGACCGCTGGTCGCAGAACCTTGCTACCCGCGATCGTGCCGGTGAGGGCCGGAAAAGAGCGGCGCTGTCCCCGCCGTTTGTTATGATCCATGCTTTACCCGCCGCCCCGGAGCGGTGCACGTGGTGCGAGCGCCCGGGCGACACAGTCCCCCGTTGCCTCGGCCGCTCACGCTCGCGACCGGGGCACGAACGTATGTGGAGGAGGAGCCGTGACACAGACGAGCACCACCTGGCTCACCCAGGACGCGTACAACCGGCTCAAGGCCGAGCTCGAGCACCTCACCGGCCGTGGGCGTCAGGACATCGCCGAGAAGATCGACGCCGCGCGCCAGGAGGGCGACCTCAAGGAGAACGGCGGGTACCACGCGGCCCGCGAGGAGCAGGCGAAGCAGGAGGCGCGGATCGTCCAGCTCACCGAGCTGCTCCGCAACGCCCACGTCGGCGAGCCGCCCCCGGACGACGGCATCATCGAGTCCGGCATGGTCGTGAACGCGACGATCGCGGGCAGGGAGCGCACGTTCCTGCTGGGCTCGCGCGAGGGCGCGCCGGACCTCGACATCGAGGTCTACTCGGAGTCCTCCCCGCTCGGCTCCGCCCTGGTCGGGAAGTCGGCCGGCGACACGGTGACCTACGAGGCACCCAACGGCGCCACGATCGAGGTCAAGATCGGCGAGGTGAAGCCCTTCATGGGCTGAGCGCCGACCTCAGCGAGTGCTCACGGGCCGCCCCCGCAAGGGGCGGCCCGTGGCGTCTGCGCCTCAGGGCTTATGCGGCCGAGGCGCGAGACGGTCCAGCTGCCTCAGGGCGCAAGGATGGTGTAGCCGGAGGCGCGCAGGTCCTCGAGCACGCTCTGGCAGTGCTCAGGCCCCTTGGTCTCCAGCTCCACCGAGATCTCGACCTCGTCCACGGCCAGCCCGGCGGAGGTCCGCGTGTGCTCGACGCTCACGACGTTCCCGCCCGAGGCGGCCAGCTCCTTGAGGAGCCCGGCGAGGCTGCCGGGGGCGTCCTGCACGAGCACCCGCATCTGCAGGTAGCGCCCCGCCGCGGACATGCCGTGCCGGATGATCCGCAGCAGCACGAGGGGGTCGACGTTGCCGCCGGAGAGGATGACCACCACGGGGCCGGCGAAGGCGTCGGGCTGGGCGAGGAGCGCGGCCACCCCGGCCGCGCCCGACGGCTCGACCACCAGCTTGGCACGCTCGACGACGTGCAGCACCGCCCTGGACAGCTGCTCCTCGGTGACCGTTCGGACCTCGCGGACGTGCTCGGCGATCAGGCGGAACGGCACCTCCCCCGGCATCCCGACGGCGATGCCGTCGGCCATGGTGTGCAGGTCCTCGAGCAGGAGCGGGTGCCCCTCGGCGAGCGAGCGGGGGTACGCGGCGGCCGCGGCGGCCTGGACGCCCACGACGTCGATCGTGGGGTCGACGCTGTGGACGGCCGCAGCGACGCCGGCGAGAAGACCACCGCCGCCCGTCGGGACGATCACGGTGCGCACGCCGGGGACCTGATCGAGGATCTCCAGCCCGATGGTCCCCTGCCCCGCCACGATGTCGGGGTGGTCGTAGGGGTGGATCAGCACCCGCCCGGACTCGGCGACCTCGGCCGCCGCGGCCGCGAGCGCACCGTTGAGGTTCTGGCCGACCAGGACCACCTCGGCGCCGTACTGGCGGGTCGCGGCGATCTTGGGCAGCGCCGCGTCCACCGGCATGAAGATCTTCGCCGAGATCCCCAGCCGCTGGGCGGCGAGGGCGACCCCCTGCGCGTGGTTGCCGGCGGAGGCGGCGACGACGCCGCGCGCCTTCTCCTCCGCGCTGAGCCGGCTCATGCGCACGTAGGCGCCGCGGATCTTGAAGGAACCGGTGCGCTGGAGGTTCTCGGCCTTGAGGTACACCGGCGCGCCGACGACGCGGCCGAGCGTCGTGGACTCCTCCACCGGCGTGCGGTGCACGACGTCGGCGATCGACTCGGCCGCCGCCGTGAAGGTGGCGCGGTCGAAGGCCGTCGCGCGGTCGAAGGTGGTCACCGCTGCTCCTCCGGGCTTCGCTCCTCGGGACGGTGGTCCGCGGGCCGGTGGTCGGCGTCGTCGACGTCGGCGCCCTTGTCGTCGTCCGCGATGTGCGCGTAGGCGTTGGCGATCGACTCGAACACCGCCCCGGGCGGACCACCGGGCCGGTGCATGTCGTGGGCCAGGCTCGGGTACTTGTCGTGCCCGTAGAGGTACAGCACGACGGTGTTGATCGTGGCGACGACCGGCACGGCGAACAGCGCACCGAGGATGCCCGCGATCCCCGTCCCGGCGGTCACCGCGAGCAGGATCGCGACGGGGTGCAGCGAGACGGCGTTGCCCTGCAGCCACGGCTGGAGGACGTTGCCCTCGATCTGCTGCACGGCGAGCACGATCGCCAGCATGATCAGCGCCGTGACGAGGCCCTGGTCCACCAGGGCGACGACGACGGCGACGGCGCCGGAGATGAACGCACCCACGATGGGGATGAAGGAGAACAGGAAGACCAGGATGCCGATGGGCAGGGCGAGTGGCACCTGCAGGATCGCGGCACCGGCGGCGATGCCGACCGCGTCGACGAACGCCACCAGGATCTGCGTGCGGGTGTAGCCGCCGATCGTCATCCAGCCGCGGATGCCGGCCTCGTTGATCCGGTCGCGCACCCCCACGGGGGCGAGACGGACGAACCAGTGCCAGATCCTGCGGCCCTCCTTGAGGAAGAAGAACAGGCAGAACAGCGCGAGCACGGCCCCCGTGATCACCGACGTCACCGAGCTGGTGACCCCGACGAAGCCGCTGACCAGCCGGTCGGAGTTGGTCTGGACCTGCTCCGTGATCTGGTCGATGTACCCCTGGATCTGCGCCTCGTCGATGCCGAGCGGACCGTTCGCCAGCCAGTCGATGCCGTCCTCCAGGGCGACACCGACGCGGTCGGCGAGGGCGCCGAAGCCCTCCACGATCGAGCGGCCGGCGAGGACGAGCAGACCCGCGACCAGACCGACCAGCGCGAGGATCGCCGTGAGAGCGGCGAGAGCCCGCGGGAAGTGCAGGACGCGCCGCAGCCACACCGCCGCGGGCTCGAGGAGCACCGCGAGGAGCAGCGCGATGAGCACGGCGACCACGATCGTCTGAAAGGTGGCGACGAGGTAGCTCAGCAGCGCCACCGCCGCCGCGACGACGAGCACGCGCCAGGACCAGCCCGCCGCGACCCGCAGCGTCCGGGGGACGCCGTCGACCAGGGTCGACGCCGGAGCCGCGGCCGGGGAGGCCGTCCCACCGAGGTCCGCGCCCGCCGGCGGGCGCGGCCACGGCACCCGGTCCGACATGAACCGGCCTGCGGTCACCTGGTCAGAGGTACGCCGGATCCGGCTGCGCAGGCCCGGGCGCTCCACCTCATCGTTGCTCTGGTCAGGCATGGTCCCCGCAATCGACGTGGCACGGTAGTTTCCTGGCTCAGCCTACGGTGCAGGTCCCCCGGGCCCGCGCCGCGGCTGTGGACGGATTCGGCGCGTCGACGGGGAAGAACACCACCGCCCGCGGTGTTCGCACCTGTGGACGCACTTTCTTGGAGGAGCACGCATGTTCGGACTGGGCCGCAGGACGCAGATGGTCACCGCCGAGGAGGCCCTGCCCGGCCGCCCGGCTCCGGGCTACGCGGTGCCCACCACCCACGAGGTGCTCGGCAGCCCGCTGCAGGGCCCCTGGCCGGCCGGCTCCGAGGTGCTCTACGTCGCGATGGGCTGCTTCTGGGGGGCCGAGCGGATCTTCTGGCGTCAGCCGGGAGTCATCTCCACGGCAGCGGGCTACCTCGGCGGGTTCACTCCGTACCCGACGTACGAGGAGGTGTGCACGGGCCTGACCGGTCACACCGAGGCGGTGCAGGTGGTCTACGACCCCGCGAAGACCTCTCCCGAGCTCCTGCTCAAGGCGTTCTGGGAGAACCACGACCCCACCACGCCCAACCGCCAGGGCAACGACGTCGGGACCCAGTACCGCTCCGGCATCTACTGGACGACTCCCGGCCAGGAGGCGGCCGCGCGCGCCACGCGCGACGCGTTCCAGCAGGTCCTGACGGACCACGGCCACGGCACCATCTCCACCGAGCTGCTGCCGTTCGCCGGCGAGTTCTTCTACGCCGAGGACTACCACCAGCAGTACCTCCACAAGAACCCCGGCGGCTACTGCAACCACGGCCCCAACGGCCTGACCTGCCCGGTCGGGCTGGTCAGGCAGGACGAGGTCCCCGCACAGGTCGAGATCGCCCCGCCGACCCCCGGCGCCGTGTAGACCGGCGTCATCCTGGCGAACCTCGGGCAGAGGCCTCAGGGGTGCGGTCTGCGCCGCGTCGCCGATCCTCGGTGCGATCAGGAAGCTTCGCGGACCTCTTCGACCACGCTGGTCCCCCTCTCGGGCCGCGACTCCCACGCCCACGACTCCTCGAGGCGCACCCGGCCGTCCGGGAGCACCACGATCCGGCTCTCGCACACGCCGTTGGCGGTCATCCGGTCGGCATCCAGGTGTGTGTAGCGGAAGTGCAGTCGGTCCTCCTGGCGCGTCCCGACGAGGAACCCTCGCACGACGTCACCGCCTGCGTACTCCGCCCAGATGACGCCGTCGTCCTCGCGGTACCGGAAGCGCGTGGCGCCGCCGACCTGTCCCGTGGGTGAGTTGCTGACCCCGGCGAACACCTTGCGGTCCAGGGGGACGGTCGCCGGAGATGAGGGGGCAGAAGCGCGCGTTCTCGTGGTCACTCTCTTGACCCTAGCCCGCAGCCACGACCCTGCCCCGACGGACCGGCCCGTACCCTGAACCGGTAGCCCGGCACCGGCCGGGCCCCGACGAGAGGACCCCATGAGCGAGCTTCCCACCGCCACCGGCAGCTTCGGCGACAAGCCGGAGCTCACCTTCCCCGGCTCCTCGGCACCCGAGGGCCTGCAGGTCCAGGTCCTCGAGCAGGGCTCGGGCGACACCGTGCAGGCCGGGGACACCATCGTGGTGAACTACCTCGGCCAGACGTGGGGCGGGCACGTCTTCGACAACTCCTACGACCGCGGCGACACCATCTCCTTCCCCATCGGGATGGGCGTCGTCATCGGCGGCTGGGACGACGGGCTCGTGGGCCAGCAGATCGGCTCGCGCGTGATGCTCTCGATCCCGCCGGAGCACGGCTACGGCCCGCGCGGCGTGCCGCAGGCCGGGATCAAGGGCACCGACACCCTCGTCTTCGTCGTGGACGTCGTCGGCGTGGAGTGACCTCCTGGCACGGCCGGCCTCAGCGTGGCAGCCACGTGGAGAGGTAGGCCTGCAGGCCCGCGAGGTCGGAGCCGCCGCGGTACGCCAGGTGCCCGTCCGGGCGGACCAGCAGGTGCGCCGTCGTCGCCCCGGGGACGCCCAGCCGGTCCAGGGCGACGGCGTCGCCGTCCCGGCCGCCCTCGCCGGCGGCCGGGCGCGGCCCGCGCGAGAGCCTGTGGACGTGCAGGTCCCGGTCCTCGAGGGCCCGGACCTGCGCCTCGGGCCACCGCCCCGGCGGCCCGCACAGCAGCAGGTGAAAGGCCCGCGCGGCGACGGCGTCGTGGAGCGTCCCGTCGGTCAGCGGCGCGTCGGGCAGCCGGTCGCCGGCACGCGGGCCGCGCCGGGGGGCGCCCGGTCCGTCGACCGACAGCGGGCTGCGCCGGTAGGCGACGGTGAGCTCGGCGACGGTGCGGAAACCCGCCGCCCGCAGCCGGGTCAGCCGGAGCACGAGCGGCACGACGACCGGGGCGAGCCACGCCCGCGCGAACCGGAGCGGTGCGGCGGCCGAGGTGGCCACGGTGAACGCGCGGTCGCTCAGCCGGAGCACGGCCCGGCCCACCGGCAGGCGCTCGGCCTCGTACGTGTCCAGCAGGCGGTCCGGGGCCCGCCCGGCGACGGCGAGGGCGAGCTTCCAGCCGAGATTGACGGCGTCCTGGATCCCGGTGTTCATGCCCTGCGCCCCGGCCGGGCTGTGGATGTGGGCGGCGTCCCCGGCGAGGAGCACCCGGCCCGCGCGGTACGCCGCGGCGCCGCGCATGTGCAGGCGGTAGTTGGTGGTCCACACCGGGTCACGCAGCCCGACGCCAGCCGTGAACCGGGCGACGAGGCCCTGGAGCTCCTCGAGAGCGACGGGCTCACCCGCCGCGGCCTCCTGCCCGCGCGGCCGCATGGCGATCATCCGCCAGGTGGCCGGGTCACCGAGGGGGAAGAAGAACAGCACGCCGTCCCCGGAGACGAAGGCGTGCGCCGGGCCCGGCTCGAGGCCGTCCGCCTCGAGGTCCGCGAGCACGAACGTCGGCGGGTAGGGCCGCCCGCGGAACGCGATCCCGGCCGCGCGCCGCACGGTGCTGTGCGCCCCGTCGCAGCCCACGACGTACCGGGCCCGCACGGCCTCCTCGGTGCCGTCGGCGTGGCGGAGGGAGCAGCGCACGGCCTCGCGCTCGTGCACGAGTCCGGTCAGCTCGACGGCGCGCTCGACGGCGACGTCCAGCCGGGCGAGGCGCTCGCCGATCGCCTGCTCGGTCGCGGCCTGCGAGAGGAAGAGCAGGTGGGGGAAGGCCGAGTCCTCCAGCCCGAGGTCGAAGAGGCCGAGCGGGACCGTGCGCCGGCTGAGGTGCATCCGCAGCTCGACAGCCGGGTTGCCCCGCCGGACGAGCTCGCGGGCGAGGCCGTCGCGGGCCAGCACCTCCAGGGTGCGCGGCTGGATCGCGAGGGCGCGCGACTCGTGGACGCGGTCGCGCGCCTTGTCGACCACGCGCAGGCGCACGCCCCGCGCCGCCAGCTCCAGCGCGAGCGTCAGGCCGGTCGGCCCGGCCCCCACGACGAGCACGTCGAGAAGGTCCGGACCCTCTGCGCTCGCGTGCGCCATGGCTCCACCTCGTCTCGGGTGCGCCCACGGTACCCATGGCCGACCACCGGCCGCGCCGGAAAGCACAGGCCCCGACGACGACGGCGGCCGTCCCCCGGGAGGGACGGCCGCCGTCACGACGGTCGGGACGTGTCAGTCGCTGCCGCGCAGGATGGCGAGCAGGCGCAGGAACTCGATGTAGAGCCACACGAGGGTGACGGCGAGCCCGAAGGCGGCGGACCAGGCGAAACGGCCCGGGACGCCCGCCTCGACGCCGCGCTTGATGGCGTCGAAGTCCATGATCAGGCAGATCGCGGCCAGGCCGACGGCGAAGACGCCGAGCAGGACGCCCAGCGGGATGCCGAACAGCGTGACGCCGGTGCGCAGGCCCCACGGGTCGTCGGAGACACCGGTGAGCATGAGGACCACGTTGACCAGCGAGAACAGCGCGTAGCCGACGAGCGCGATGAGCACGAACCGGGTCAGCTTGGGGGTGACACGGACGGTGCCGGACTTGAACAGGAACAGGGCGGCGACGAAGGTGGCCGTGGTGCCGAGCACCGCCTGGAGGACGATGCCGCCCCACTGGGCCTCGAAGACGGCGGAGATGCCGCCGAGGAACAGGCCCTCGGCCACCGCGTAGGCCATGATCAGCGCCGGCGAGGGCTCGCGCTTGAAGGAGTTCACCAGGCCCAGGACGAGGCCGACGATCGCGCCGCCGAACGTCAGGAGCATGTTGGCGTCCATGACGAGCCAGTTGAACGCCGCGGCCACGATGATGACGCCGAGGACGAGCCCGGTCTTGACGATCACGTCGTCGTACGTCATCCGGCCGGTGTCCGCGGGGGCGGCGGCCGGCTGACGGTAGGCGTGCTCGAGGTCGTTGACCTGGCCGGGCTGGTAGGCCTGGCCGGGCTGGTAGGCGCCGTACCCGGCACCTGGCTGGCCGGGCTGGGCGTACCCCTGCGGGGCGTACCCGCCCTGGGGGGAGTAGCCGGCGCCGCCCTGGGGGGCGTAGCCCGGGTAGCTCGGGTAGCCGTTCGGGGTCCGCTGGGCGTTGGCGCCGAAGTACGGACTCTTCTCGAAGACGGGATTGCTCACGTATGTGCCTCCTGGTCGCGGCAACCGGGTTCCGCGTGTTCGGACCCCGGACCAAAGTCGCTGGCCTGTGCCTCATCGTACGGGCCGGACGGACCCGCAGGTGCGCGATACTGCTGAAAGGTACAACGGGACGAGGCCTGTCCATGTTCCCGTCCCACCTGCGGCGTCGCGGCTCTCGTCTCGGCCTGGAGGACCGGCCGGGCCCTCCTGCGTCTCGTCCTCGAGGACGAGGTCCTCCCCGCGACGGCGGAGCCCCCAGGCCCGCAGGAATCAGCCCAGCCGTCGATCCGCCCGCGGCCCGTCCCCCATAGCGTGGGGACCAGCACGACGGCCTGCCGCCCACGGCACCGCCGACCGGCTCCACGCAGAAGGGCACGTCATGATCGAGGCGCACGACCTCACCAAGCGCTACGGCAGCAAGACCGCCGTCGACCACCTGAGCTTCACCATCCAGCCGGGCACGGTCACCGGGTTCCTCGGCCCCAACGGCGCCGGGAAGTCCACCACGATGCGCATGATCGTCGGCCTCGACCGGCCGACCTCCGGCACGGTGACGGTCAACGGCAGGCCGTACACGCAGCACCGCTCGCCGCTGAAGGAGGTCGGGGTGCTGCTCGACGCCAAGGCGGTCCACCCGGGCCGCAGCGCCCGGTCGCACCTGCGGACCATGGCCGCCACCCACGGCATCCCCGCCAGGCGCGTGGACGAGGTCATCGAGATGACCGGCCTCGCCGGGGTGGCGGGCAAGCGGGTCGGCGGGTTCTCGCTGGGCATGGGCCAGCGGCTCGGCATCGCCTCCGCCCTGCTCGGCGACCCGCGCACGCTGATTCTCGACGAGCCGGTCAACGGCCTCGACCCCGAGGGCGTGAAGTGGGTCCGCACCCTGGTGCGCTACCTCGCCGGCGAGGGCCGCACCGTCTTCCTCTCCTCCCACCTGATGTCCGAGATGGCGCAGACCGCCGACCAGCTCCTCGTCATCGGCCGCGGCCGGATCATCACCGCCGGCCCGGTCCAGGAGGTCATCGACTCCGTCACCGGCACCACGGTCCACGTCCGCTCCCCGCAGGCCGGCGCCCTCGCCGAGCGCCTGCGCGCCGCCGGCGCGACCGTCTCCTCCGCCGAGGCCGGCGTCCTCGCCCTGCAGGGCGTCACCGCCGAGCAGGTCGGCGAGACGGCGGCGGCGAACGGCATCGTGCTCCACGAGCTCACGCCGCAGCGGGCCAGCCTCGAGGAGGCCTACATGAACCTGACCCAGGACGCGGTCGAGTACCGCTCCGAGACCCAGTCCGCCCAGATCAACCCCGCCGTCGGGCAGGAGGCCCTCAAGTGAGCACCACGACCACCACCCCCGCCGCGCCCACACGTCCGCAGACCCACCGCCCGGCGGTGGACGCCCGGCTGACCTTCGCCGGCGTCCTGCGCGGCGAGTGGATCAAGCTGCTCTCGCTCCGCTCGACCTGGTGGACCCTGGGCATCACCGTCGCTGTCATGGCGCTGCTGGCCCTGGCCCAGGCGTCGTCGGTGCGGTTCCTGCTCGACCCGCCGATGTCCGTCCCGGTCGAGGAGCTGCACGGTGCCGAGTTCGTCATCGGCGGCTACCAGTTCGGGCTGGTGACCGTCGCCGTCCTCGGCGTCCTGCTCATCACGGGCGAGTACTCGACCGGCATGATCCGCTCCACCCTCGCCGCGGTGCCGAGCCGGCTGCCCGTGCTGGCGGCCAAGGCGCTCGCCCTCGTCGTCGTCACCCTCGTGGTGAGTGTGGTCAGCCTCGCCGCCGCGTACCTGGTGACGATGCCGCTGCTGTCCGACCACGACCTCGTGCCGGCCCTGGACGACTCCCTCACCTGGCAGGCGTTCGGCGGCATGGTCTACTTCTTCGTCGCCACCGCGCTGACCGCCCTCGGCCTCGGGGCCGTGCTCCGCCACACCGCCGGCACCATCACCGCGGTGCTCGGCCTGCTCCTCCTCCTGCCGATGATCCTGCAGTTCATCAACATCGAGTGGGTCCAGGACGTCATGACGTACCTGCCGCTGCCGGCCGCGACGGCCTTCCTCGGCATCAGCGGGTACTTCGGCTCCAACGAGAACCTCAGCGCGTGGCAGGGCGTGGCGGTGGTCGGCGCGTACGCCGTCGTCGCCCTCGCCGCGGGCGCCTGGTCGCTGCGCCGCCGGGACGCCTGATCACCGTGTCCCCCGACGCCGGCCGTGCGCCGCAGGTCCCGCCTGCGGCGCACGCCGCCGCGCCCGGGGGCGAGCGGCCCCCGGTCGCAGCTCCGGCCGGGCCACCGCCCGCCACCAGGCTCGACGAGGCCTCGGTACGCCGCGCCGGACCCGTCCGCCGCTTCGCCGTGGACCACCCGCGCGTCGTGGACGCGATCGTGGTCGGCGCCTACCTCGTCCCCGCGGTGACGGGCGAGCTCGTCCCCGACGTCCTGGCCGACGGCGGACCCGGGCCGGCCGAGAGGGTGACGGTCGCCGCCGTCGTCCTGCTCACCGCCCTCGCCCTGTGGTGGCGCCGCACCGCGCCCGTCCGGGTCCTCACCGCGACGACGGTGCTGCTCGCCGTCTCCCTCGCGGTCAGCCAGGACACCACCACCGTCGAGATCGCGGCGGTCCTCGCCCTCTACGCCGTGGCCGCGCACCGGCCCACCTCCACCGCGTGGGGCTGCCTGGCGCTGCTCAACGTGGTCTCGGGCGCCTCGCTCCTGCTGTGGATGGACGTCACCCAGGAGACCGCGGTGGTCACCACCACCACGCCGCACTCCGAGCAGGTCCAGGAGATCAGCCAGCTCCAGGCGCTCGTCGTCGTCCAGATCTCCGTGCTGGTGCTCTCGGTCGTCGCCGTGGCGCTCGGCACCGGCGCCCGCGGCCGGCGCCTGCAGATGGAGAGCCTGCTCGAGCGCACCCGCCAGCTCGTCCTCGAGCGGGACCAGCGCGAGCAGCTCGCCGTCTCGGCCGAGCGCACCCGCATCGCACGCGAGATGCACGACGTCGTCGCCCACTCCCTGTCCGTCATGATCACCCTCGCCGACGGCGCCTCCGCGGCGATGTCCCGGCAGCCCGACCAGGCCCGCGAGGCCCTGGAGCAGCTGGCCGAGACGGGCCGCTCCGCGCTCGCCGACACGCGCCGCATGGTCGGCGTGCTGCGCGAGGACTCCCCCGCCCCGGGCCCCGGCCCGGCGAACGGCAGCCTCGGCGGCGAGGCCGCCCCGCTGTCGCCCCAGCCCGCCGCCCACGACATCGCCGACCTCGTCGAGCGCTTCCGCGTGACCGGGCTGCCCGTGCGGCTCACCGAGTCCGGCCCGCCCCTGCCCGACAACGCCGGGCTGCAGCTCGCCGTCTACCGCATCGTCCAGGAGTGCCTGACCAACGTGCTGCGCTACGCGCGGCTCAGCCCCCGGATCGACGTCACGGTCGAACGACTCGACGGGCACGTCGTCGTCACCGTGGACAATGACTCCGGGACGGCCGGCGACGCCATGGTCGGCAGCGGCCGCGGGCTGATCGGCATCCGCGAGCGGGCAGCCGTCTACGACGGGCACGTGGAGGCGGGGCCGACGCCGACGGGCTGGCGGGTCCGCGCCGAGCTGGGCTGGAACAGGGAGGGGGACGAGTGAGCGTTCGGGTGCTGCTGGCGGACGACCAGTCGCTGCTGCGCATGGGGTTCCGCATGGTCCTGGAGGCCGAGAACGACCTGGAGGTGGTCGGCGAGGCCGCGGACGGCGAGTCCGCCGTGCAGATGGTCGCCGCCCTCTCCCCCGACGTCGTCCTGATGGACGTGCGCATGCCCGGCATAAACGGCCTGGAGGCCACCGAGCGGATCGTCGAGGAGCATCCGGCCTCGAAGGTGCTCATCCTGACCACCTTCGACGTCGACGAGTACGCCTTCGCCGGACTGCGCGCCGGGGCGAGTGGGTTCCTCCTCAAGGACACCCGGCCGGCCGACCTGGTCCAGGCGATCCGCTCCGTCGCCCACGGGGACGCCGTCGTCTCCCCGCGCGTCACCCGCCGCATGCTCGAGCTGTTCGGCCGGCACCTGCCGGCCGGGGCGCAGGGCGGGCCCGGCGACGGCCGCGACCCGCGGCTCGCCCGGCTCACCGCCCGCGAGCTCGAGGTGCTCGGGCTCGTCGCGGAGGGGCTGTCGAACGCGGAGATCGCCGCGCGCCTCGTGGTCTCCGAGACCACGGTCAAGACGCACGTCGGCAACCTGCTCGGCAAGCTCGAGCTGCGTGACCGGGTCCAGGCCGTGGTGCTGGCCTACGAGACGGGGCTCGTGCGGCCCGGCTGAGGGCAGTGCCTCACGCCTCGTCGCCCACCGGCGGCCCACGGGCCGCCGCCGCCCGCTGACGCACCGGAAGGAACGACGAGGGGCGCCGGCCCGTGGCCGGCGCCCCCTCGTGCGTCGCTGTCCCTCGTGCGGGGGCTACTTCTTCTCGGCGACCTTCGCGGTGCCGGACTTGTCCGCGATCTTCGCGCCGGCGGCCGCGGGGGCCACACCGGGGGCCGCGGGCTTGTTGCCCGACGCGGCGGCGGCCTCCCACGCGGCCCGCGGGTTCTGCAGGGCGGCGAGGGAGACGAGCTCGCGGCGGAAGAACAGCGCCTCGGTCCAGTCCGCGAGGATGCGGACCTTGCGCTCGAAGGACGGCATCGCGAGCACGTGGTAGCTGCGGTGCATGAACCAGGCGAGCGGGCCGCGGAACTTGAAGCCCATGATCTGCGCGACACCCTTGTACAGGCCGAGAGACGCCACGGTGCCGATGTTCTCGTGGCGGTACTCCTCGGGCTGCTCCCCGCGCAGCACCCGCGCGAGGTTCTCGCCCAGCTGCTTGCCCTGGCGCACGGCGTGCTGGGCCGTGGGCGCGGTGGTGGCGGCGGGGTCCGAGGAGGTCAGGTCCGGCACGGCGGCGTTGTCGCCGGCGGCCCAGGCGCCCTCGACGACGGTCCCGTCCTCGTTCACGACCTGCAGCGAGGCGTTGGTGCGCACACGGCCACGAGCGTCGAGCGGGAGGTCGGTGTTCGCGAGCACCGGGTTGGCCTTGACGCCCGCGGTCCACACGATCGTGTCGGCCTCGAACTTCTCGCCCGTCGAGAGCTCCACGACGCCGTCGACGCAGGAGTTGAGGAAGGTGTTGAGGTGGATCTCGACGCCGCGCTCGCGCAGCTGCTCGATGGCGTACCCGCCCAGCTCCTCGCCCAGCTCGGGCAGGATGCGCCCGGCGCCCTCGACGATGACGAAGCGAAGGTCCTCGGGGTCGATGGAGTCGTACTCCTTGGTGGCCGTGCGGGCCATGTCCTCGACCTCGCCGATCGCCTCGATGCCGGCGAACCCGCCGCCCACGAAGACGAACGTGAGCATCCGGCGCCGCTTCTCGGCGTCCCAGGTGGAGGCGGCCTCGGCGAGCTTGTTGAGGACGCGGTTGCGCAGCGCGGTGGCCTCCTCGATGTGCTTGAAGCCGATGGCGTTCTCGGCCAGCCCGGGGATCGGCAGCGTGCGGGCGACGGACCCCAGCCCGACGACGAGGTGGTCGTAGGTGACCTCGTAGGCGGGGTCGTCGTTGACGGGCTTGATGACCGCCTTGCGCTCGGCGTGGCGGATCTCGGTGATGGAGCCGGTGAGCACGCTGGTGCCCCTGAGCTCACGACGCAGCGAGGTCACGACGTGGCGCGGCTCGATCGAGCCGGCCGCCGCCTCGGGCAGGAACGGCTGGTAGGTCATGTAGGGACGCGGGTCGACGACGGCGATCTCCGCGTCCTGACGGCCCAGGTGCTTGCGCAGCGTCGTGGCCGTGTACAGGCCGATGTAGCCGCCACCGGCGACGAGGATGCGCGGGGTGCGGCCACCGTGGAGGACCGGCCGGACCGACTCCTCCCCACGTGCCTGCAGGGACTTCGCAGCAAGGGCACCGGCGCCCGCGAGGGCGGCCACGGAGCTGCTGACGGCGAGGGAACGCAGGAAGGATGCCATGCGGTCCATCGTAAGTTCCGTACCGCCGGGGAGCCCCCCCGAGCGGGGACCTTTGTCCCGTGATAACAACCACGTCGGTGCCCTTGGTAGCCCCTGGCCGCCCAACGAGCACCTGCCCGCGGAGGTTCCCCGGGGCCCGTGCCGGCCCGCGGCCGACCGTGCCCCCAACGGGATTCGAACCCGTACTACGCCGGGTTTAAGCCGGCTGCCTCTGCCAGTTGGGCTATGGGGGCGTCGGTCCCATCCTGCCCGACCGGACCGACGCCGGCCGCACGCGTCCCGGCCACGCCGCGGCGCCGCCGTCGGGCCCATGGGAGCCGGGGCAACAGGCGGCAACTGTGCGGTTCCCCCCGCCTCGCGCCCTATCGTGGCCAGATCGAGGCCGGTCGACGCTGCCCATGCGAGCCCGGCGAGCCAGCGCAGGGAGCATGCACGACGATGAGCAGAACGACCGACCGGACACGCCCCGGGATCCTCAGCGCCTACCGCCACAAGCTCGAGAACGAGACCTTCGCGGGCATGGTGCTCCTCGCCGGCGCCGTCGTCGCCCTGATCTGGGCGAACTCGCCGTGGCGCGAGAGCTACCAGGCGCTGTCGGGGTACGTCGTCGGGCCCGAGTCGCTGCACCTCGCGCTGCCCGTGTCCGGCTGGGCCTCCGACGGGCTGCTCGCGATCTTCTTCTTCGTGGTCGGGCTCGAGCTCAAGACCGAGTTCGTCACCGGCGCCCTGCGCGACGTCAAGCTCGCGCTGGTGCCGATCCTCGCGGCCGTCTTCGGGATGATCGGTCCCGCGCTCGTCTACACCGTGATCCAGGCGGTCTCCGGGTCGGGGCGGTACGAGGGCTGGGCCATCCCCGTGGCCACCGACATCGCGTTCGCCGTCGCCGTCCTCGGCATCTTCGGCCGCGGCCTGCCGCCCGCGGTGCGCACCTTCCTGCTGACCCTGGCGGTCGTCGACGACCTGCTGGGCATCACCGTGATCGCGATCTTCTACACGGAGGAGATCCACTTCCTCGCGCTGCTCGGCTCGCTCGCTCTCATCGCCCTGTTCGCGGTGCTCGTGAACCGGCGCGTCACCTCCTGGTGGCTGCTCGTCCCGATAGCGGTGGTGGCGTGGGCGCTGATGCACGCCTCCGGCGTGCACGCCACGATCTCCGGTGTGCTGATGGGGCTCACCGTGCCCGCGCTGGCACGGCACGGCGAGCGGGAGGCCATGACCCACCGGTTCGTCGAGCGCATCCAGCCGTGGTCGGCCGGGCTCGTGCTGCCGATCTTCGCGTTCTTCGCCGCGGGCGTCTCGGTGGTGGACTCCGGGGGCCTCGGCGGGATGCTGGCCGACCCGGTCGCGATCGGCGTCTACGTCGGGCTCCCGCTGGGCAAGCTGCTCGGCATCTGGGGCGGCGTGGCACTGCTGACGAAGCTCACCCGGCTGCGGCTGGGGAGCGGCATCGACCTCGCGGACATCTTCCCGGTGGCGATGGTCGCGGGCATCGGCTTCACCGTCTCGCTGCTCATCGCGAGCCTGTCCTTCGACCCCGCCGACCCCGCCTCCGCCCACGCGCGCGTCGCCGTGCTGCTGGGCTCGTTCATCGCCGCCGTGCTCGGCGCGGTGCTGCTCCGCGTGCGCGCGGCGGTGCGGGTGCGCGGGCGTGCGGCGCAGCACCCGCGCGGCCACCGCTGAGAGGGCTGAACCGGCTCAGCGCACCAGCGACAGCGCGATCCCGTCCAGGATGTCGTGCTCGCTGGTGACCACCTGCCCGAGCGCGCCGCCGTCGGCCTCGACCTCGGCCGCGACCCGCGCGACGATCTCGGACCAGACCAGCGCGCCCGCCCCGATGACGTCCACCCGCCCCGGGTGCATGAACCCCATCGCGGCCCGCTCCTCGTGCGAGGCGTGCAGGAGCGCCGAGCACGACGCGAGGACCTCGGGAACCTCGAGCGCGGCCCCGTCGATCGCCGTCGGGTCGTAGGCCGGCAGCCCGAGCGCGTGGGCGGTGATCGTGGTGACCGAGCCCGCCAGCCCCACGAGCGTCCGCGCCCGCCCGAGCGGGACGACGGCGGAGGCGTCGTCGAGCATGCGGCGAACGTCCGCCCGGGCGGCCTCCTCCTCGGCGGCGGTGGGCGGGTCGGTGCGCAGGTGCCGCTCGGTCAGCCGCACGCAGCCGACGTCCATCGACAGCCCCTCCTGCGGTGCCGCGCCGCCGAGGACCAGTTCCGTGGACCCGCCTCCGATGTCGACGACCAGGTACGGGCCGGGGTGCGAGGGGTCGAGGACGCTGACGGCGCCGGCGAAGCTCAGCGCCGCCTCCTCCTCGCCCGAGATGACCTCTGGGGTCACGCCGAGCGCCTCGCGGACGCCGTCGACGAAGTCCTGGCGGTTCTCGGCGTCGCGGGTGGCCGAGGTGGCGACGAACCGGATCCGCTCCACGCCGAGGGTGCGGCAGCGCTCGGCGTAGTCACGTGCGGCGTCGAGGGTGCGCTCGAGGGCCGCGGGGTCGAGCCGGCCGGTGCGGTCCACGCCCTGACCGAGGCGGACGATCTGCATGCTGCGCTCGACGTCGGTCAGCCGGGTGCCGCGGGGTCCGTCCGGCTCGAGGTCGGCGACGAGGAGACGGATGGAGTTGGTGCCACAGTCGATGGCCGCTACGCGAGTCACCGGACAACCCTGCCACGACGCTCGCGTTCACCGCGCGGGCGGGGTCGGGCGCCGGCCCGGCGCATACGCTGGCCTCCATGAGCGAGGAACGCGCGATCGCGGCGCTGGAGCGGTCCGGCATCGACTTCACCGTCACCCGGCACGGCCGGGTCTCCAGCCTCGTCGAGGCGGCGGCCGCGCGCGGCGTCGACCCCGGGGCGGTCATCAAGACGCTGGTGGTGCGCCGCGGCGAGGACGACTACCTCTTCGTCCTGGTGCCGGGCGGCCGGGCGATCTCCTGGCCCAAGCTGCGGGCGCTCCTCGGCGTGAACCGGATGTCGATGCCCGACGCCGCCACCGCGAAGGACGTCACGGGCTACGAGCGGGGCACGATCACGCCGTTCGGCGCCACCCGCGCCTGGCCGGTGGTCGTGGACGGGACGATCTCCGGGACGGTCTCGATCGGGGCGGGAGCGCACGGCGTCGCCGCCATGGTGGACGCGGCCGACCTGGTCACAGCTCTCGGTGCGCAGGTCGCGGAGGTCACGGAACCCGAGTAGCGCGCAGCATCCCCGGCCGGAGGGAGCGTCCGCGATGAGCGAGGACCGCGAGGATCGACTCACCCTGACGGGCGTCGCCTGGGACGCCTGGCGGACGACCCGTGGCGGGCCGTTCGCGGTCGCGTCACGGCAGGAGGTGCGCCTCGAGGCGCTCGTCGCCCGGGCACGCTCCTCGTCACGTTTCTACGCCGACCACTACCGGAGCGTGCCCCCGGGGCCGCTCGGGCCCGGCGGCCTGCGGCGGCTTCCCGCCGTCGGCAAGCCTGCGCTGATGGAGCGCTTCGACGACTGGGTCACCGACCCGGCGGTCTCCCGGACGGGCGTGGAGGCGTTCGTGGCCGACGAGGCCAACCTGGGGAAGGACTTTCTCGGGCGGTACGTGGTGTTCACGACGTCGGGATCCACCG
This sequence comes from Georgenia daeguensis, assembly GCF_039537705.1. Taxonomy (NCBI): domain Bacteria; kingdom Bacillati; phylum Actinomycetota; class Actinomycetes; order Allobogoriellales; family Allobogoriellaceae; genus Georgenia; species Georgenia daeguensis. Next base: position 10,512 of record NZ_BAABBA010000017.1, on the reverse strand, counting down.
GCGAACCTGCGCTCCTGGTCCAGGATCCCCGCTCCGTCACGGTGATGACCGGGCTGTCCTACGCGCGGGCCGCCGGGGCGCTGCCGCCAGGGCTCGGTCGCCGCATCGTGGCCCAGGGGCTCCGTCAGGCCGCGGTCTTCGCACGCGGCGGGCACTTCCTCAGCACCACGATGTTCGAGAGGCGGCTGCGGGCCCATCCGGTCCGGAGACGTTACACCCGGTTCTTCTCGGTTCTGGAGCCTCTGCCCGATCTGGTGGCGGAGCTCAACGCGTTCCGACCCACCCTGCTGGCCACGTACGCCAGCACGCTGGCCCTGCTGACCGAGGAGCAGGAGGCGGGTCGCCTCAGGATCTCCCCGGTGGTCGTCACCACCGGTGGCGAGCTGCTCCTGCCCGCCGTTCGCCGACGCGCCGAGGCGGTGTTCGGATGCGTCGTGACCGAGGCCTACGCGGCGTCCGAGGCCATGCCGCTAGCCCTGCCCTGCCGTCTCGGCAGCCTTCACGTGAACAGCGACTGGTTCGTCCTCGAGCCCGTCGACGCGGCCGGGCGGCCGGTGCCCCGCGGGGCCCGGTCCGACTCGGTGCTGGTGACCAACCTCGCCAACTACGTCCAGCCGGTGATCCGCTACCAGCTCGGCGACAGCGTCGTGCTCGGGGCCGCGCGGTGCGCCTGCGGCAGCCCGTTGCCCACGATCCAGGTGGAGGGGCGCACGGACGACATCCTGCGGCTCCCGGGAACGGACGGTGGCGTCAGCGTGCTGCCCATGGCGCTCGCCACGGTCGTCGAGGAGACCCCCGGCGTGCGGCGGTTCCAGGTGCTGCAGCGGGCGCCCGCCTCGCTCTCCGTCCGCCTCGACGTCGATCCCGGCGCCGACCGGGAGGACGTGTGGCGACGCGTCCGCGACCGGCTGGACGAGCTGCTGCGCAACCATGGTTGCGGACCGGTGGATCTCGCGCTGGCCGACGAGGGCCCGCAGGTCAGCCCGCGCAGCGGCAAGCTGCGCCACGTGCTCGCCGCGGTGCAGGAGCGCCCCGAGGAGGCTTCGTCATGACGCACCGGTTCCGGAAGGTCCTGCTCTGGTGGGCCGTCGGTGCCGTGGGTGCGGTCGTGGCGTTCTTCGTCGTGCTGCGCTCGGGCGGCCCGCGCACCAAGGACGCCGTGGCGCAGTTCAACAAGCGGGTCCTCAACCCGGTCATGCTGCGACTCGCCGGGCGGCGGCACTGGTACGCGTCGGTGCTCCGGCACACCGGGCGACGCTCGGGTCGGGAGTACGCGACCCCCGTTGTCGCGGTGCCGCTCGACGGCGGCTTCGTGATCCCGCTCCCGTACGGGGAGAAGGTCGACTGGCTGCGCAACCTCCTGGCCGGTGGGCACGCCGTTCTCAGGAGCAAGGGCACCACCTACGACGTCTCCGCACCCCAGGTCCTCGACGCCGCCGTCGTCCTGCCGACGCTCGAGCCGCGCTACCAGCGGGTGTGGCGCCGGTACGACATCGAGAAGTTCGTCCGCGTGCGGGCCTCTCCGAGCGGCCCGCACGAGGGCGGCACCGCACGGGACAAACGCGTCCCGGTCACTTCCGCCTGACACCGCCCGCCCGGGCAGTCACCCCGCACGGCGGGCCACCCGCGCCCCGCGTCCGCGCACGCGGACCCGTGCGCGGGCGCGGAGGGTGACCCCGCCGAGCACCGCGGAGACCAGGGACCCGAGGAGCACCGCGAACTTGGCGTGGTCGCCGGCCGGGGTGGGGCCGAACGACAGCTCGGCGATGAGGAGGGACACCGTGAAGCCGATGCCGGCGAGCATCGCCACACCGAGCAGGTCCGCCAGGTCCACGCCGTGGCCGAGCCGCAGGCGCGTGACCTTCGTGAGGATCGCGACCCCGCCCCAGATCCCGAGCGTCTTGCCCACCACGAGGCCGGCGACGACGCCGATGGCGACCGGGTCGCCGAGCACCTCGCCGAGGCCGCCGGAGTCGACCACCGAGACGCCCGCGGCGAAGAAGGCGAAGACGGGCAGCGCGAAGCCGGCGGAGACCGGCTGGACGCGCTCGACGAACGCGTGCGTGAGCTGCTCCCGCTCGCCGTGGCGCCGCCGGGCGGGCACGGTCATGCCCATCAGCACGCCCGCGACGGTCGCGTGCACGCCCGCCTCGTGCATGAGCGCCCACGCCACGACTGCGATCGGCACCAGGAGCCACCAGGACGTGACGCGCCGCTGGACGAGCAGGCCGAAGAGGGCGATCAGCGCGAGGGAACCGACCAGCGGCAGCAGGTGGATCTCCTCAGTGTAGAAGACCGCGATCACCGTGATGGCGAGGAGGTCGTCCACGACGGCGAGGGTGAGCAGGAAGACCCGCAGCGTGGGCGGGAGACCGCGCCCGAAGATGCCCAGCAGGGCGACCGCAAAGGCGATGTCGGTGGCCGTGGGGATCGCCCAGCCGCCCATGCCGTCGGAGTCGCTGACCGCCTGGATGCCGGCGTAGATGAGTGCGGGCGCTGCCATGCCGAGCACCGCGGCTGCCATCGGGAGCAGCGCCTCGTCGAGCTTGCGCAGCGAACCGGTGACGAACTCGGTCTTGAGCTCGAGGCCCACGACGAAGAAGAAGATCGCGAGGAGCCCGTCGGCCGCCCAGGTCGAGAGCGAGAGGTCGAGGTGCAGCGCGGCCGGCCCGATCTCGTACCCGGCGAGGGCCTGGTAGGCGCCGCGCCAGGGCGAGTTCGCCCAGAGCAGCGCCAGGACGGCGGCGCCGAGCAGCAGGGCTCCGGTGAAGGTCTCGTTCTGGAGGCGGACCCGGATCCTGCGGCGCGTGCCGTAGCTCGTGGCGGTGGGGATGTGGTGGTGCCCGTGCGGCTCGCGGTGCGGCATGCGCGGCCCTTTCCGGTTCGGTCGACAAAGACGTTGCCGACCAGACTTCCCGGCGCACCGCAGGCCACCCTACGTGACGGCGACCGGCCGCGCCCGCCCGCGTCCGGGACGTGGAACCCAGCCCCTGCGTGGCTCTCGTCACGGCTGCGGGGACGGCCCGCGCCGTCAGCAGGAGCAGCGGGCGGGGCTCCAGGTGCCCTCGAGGAGGCGCAGCGTCTCGTCCCCGAACGGGTTCACCCCGGGCCCGACGGCGAGCGTGTGGCCCAGCAGGGCGTGCAGGCACTTCACGCGGGTGGGCATGCCGCCCGCGGAGACGCCCGCGATCTCCTCGACCTCTCCGAGCTCCGCCCGGCGCGCCAGGTAGTCCTCGTGGGCGCGGCGGTAGCGCTCGGCGAGCTCGGGGTCGGCGGCCAGCCGCTCGTTCATCCCCTCCATCACGTGCTCGGCCTCGAGCGTGCTCGCCGCGCGCACGGCGGGCGGGCAGGTCAGGTAGTACGACGTCGGGAAGGGGGTTCCGTCGTCGAGGCGGGGGGCGGTGCGGACCACCAGTGGCCGCCCGCACACGCAGCGGGCGGCGATCTCCACGACGCCCCTCGGCACCCGGCCGAGCTGCTCGGCGAGGACCTCGAGGTCACGTTCGGTCACGGCGGTCTGGTCGGTCACACCTCCATTGTCCTACGCGTGCCGGGCCGGGCCGACGAGCCGCGGCCGCGCGGGCTCACGGCGTCTGCTCCTCCGCCGGCACGGTCAGCCCCGAGGGATCCTCCTCGCCGACCACGGACTCCCCCGCCACCTGCACCGACTCCCACGCGCGCAGGTACCAGGGGGTCGCGGCGGCCCGCTCGACGGCGCGCTCGGCCGCCTCGGCCTCCGCCGCGCTCTCCCCGCCGGTCACCGTCTCCGGGTCGACGACGACGTAGGGCGTCTCCCCCGGCATGACGTAGCCGAGCCGGTCCCGCGCCTGGGCCTGGACGTACTCGGGGTCCTGCCACCGGGCGAGCTGGCGCTCGAGGTCGGCGTTGCGCTCCTCCGCCTCGGAGACCTGCGCGTTGAGCTCGCGCAGCTCCTCCTGCTGGGCGACGGCGTAGCGCAGCGTCGGGGCGAGCACGGCGAAGGCCATGAGGGCCACGAGGAAGAGCGCCAGGGCCCGCAGGCTCACCGTGGGGCGCGGCTCGCCGTCGGGGCCGGGCGCCCCGAAGCTGAGGAACCGTCGCGTGGCCGGCTCCGCGGCGGTTCCGGCGGTGCGGGCGGGCCGCGGCGCGGAGCCTGGGCGCGAGGCCCCCGGACGGGTCGCGGACGCAGCGGCCTTCGAGCCCTTCTGCGGGCCGGCGGGGCGTCCACCGCCCGAGGTCCCGGCGGCTCGCGCGGCACGCGATCCGGCCCTGCCCGCGCCCTGTCGCGCCTCGGGCTTGGCGCCGGACCGTGCGGGGCGCGCGGCGGAGCTCCGGCCCTGCTGGGAGCGTGCGCCGGCTGCGCGGGGCGCGCTGGGGCGGCGACTGCTCATGGGCTCCATCGTCTCCCATCGGACGCACGAACGCCGGGAGCCGCGGTGCGTGAGTCGCCCCGGAGGACGACGACGCACCGGGCTCCCGGCGTCGCGGCAGCTACCGCCCGGTCACCGGGCGGGGCCGGTCAGGGCCCCGCTGCCGGCCCGGCGGGCGGTCCCGGTCAGGCGCGCGGGGCGCGCGGGAAGGCGCTGCGACCGGCGTAGACCGCCGCGTCGTCGAGCTCCTCCTCGATGCGCAGGAGCTGGTTGTACTTGTTGATGCGCTCGCCGCGGGCGGGCGCACCGGTCTTGATCTGGCCGGCGTTCACGGCGACGGACAGGTCCGCGATCGTGGTGTCCTCGGTCTCGCCGGAGCGGTGGGAGACCATCGCGGTGAAGCCGTTGCGCTGCGCGAGCGTGACGGCGTCGAGGGTCTCGGTGAGGGAGCCGATCTGGTTGAGCTTGACCAGCAGCGAGTTGGCGGCGCGCAGCTCGATGCCCTTGGCCAGGCGCTCGGGGTTGGTCACGAAAAGGTCGTCGCCGACGATCTGGACACGGTCGCCGACCTGGGAGACCAGCTGGGCCCAGCTGTCCCACTCGTCCTCGCTCAGCGGGTCCTCGATGGAGACCAGCGGGTAGTCGGCCACGAGCTTCTCGTAGTAGGCGACCATGTCCGCGGGCGAGGTGGCCCTGCCCTCGAACTGGTAGGCGCCGTCGGAGAAGAACTCGGTGGACGCGACGTCCAGGGCCAGGGCGATGTCCTCGCCCGGCTTGTAGCCGGCCTTCTCGATGGCCTCCAGGATGAGGTCGAGCGCGGCGCGGTTGGACTCCAGGTTCGGGGCGAAGCCGCCCTCGTCGCCCAGGCCGGTGGCCAGGCCGCGGGCCTTGAGCACGGACTTCAGGGAGTGGTAGACCTCCGCGCCCCAGCGCAGCGCCTCCTTGAAGGTCGGCGCGCCGACCGGGGCGACCATGAACTCCTGGATGTCGACGTTGGAGTCCGCGTGCGAGCCGCCGTTGAGGATGTTCATCATCGGCACGGGCAGCAGGTACGCGTTGGGGCCGCCGACGTAGCGGAACAGCGGAAGTCCGGCGGACTCGGCCGCGGCCTTCGCGACGGCGAGGGAGACGCCCAGGATGGCGTTCGCGCCGAGCTTGCCCTTGTTGGCAGACCCGTCGAGGTCGATGAGGGTCTGGTCGATGATGCGCTGCTCGGTCGCCTCGATGCCGAGGACCTCGGGAGCGATGGTGTCGATCACGGCGTCGACGGCGTTCTGCACGCCCTTGCCCAGGTAGCGGGAGCTGTCGCCGTCACGGCGCTCGACGGCCTCGAACGCGCCGGTGGACGCGCCGGAGGGCACTGCCGCGCGCGCGACGGTGCCGTCCTCGAGCGCGACCTCGACCTCCACGGTGGGGTTGCCGCGCGAGTCAAGAATCTCGCGGGCGCCAACGGCCTCGATGCTGGCCACAGGTGACTCCTTCAGTCGGTGGGTGGTGCAGGTTCGCAAACATCGTCAACCGTAGTACGGGGCAAACCCGACAGCGAGGGACCATCCGCCCGGGGAGCGGTACCAGGGTGTGTGAACAGCGCCACGCCGTCGGCGTGGCCCGGTCAGCCGGCGGGCGTGGGGACGGGCTCGCCCTGGTGGATCCAGTCGCGCACGGTCGGGACGAAGGCACCGGCGTCGTCGGTCTGCGCGTAGCGCGGGTTGACCTCGATGTCCGCCTCCTGCCGTGCCGTCTCGGCCTCGGCGAAGATGGCCTGCGCGTCCGGGGAGGCGTAGATCTCGTTGTACTGCAGCAGGTAGCGGCCGAGGTCGAGGAACGCCTCGGACTCGACGTCGGGACGCTGCGCGGCCCCGCCGAGGGACGCCTGCTCGAGGAAGAACTGCTGCACCTCGGCGTCGGAGACGGCGTAGCCAGCCTCGGTCGCGATCGGGTCGAGCAGCTCGCCCTCGACCAGGGTGTTGAGCACCGCCACCGGGGTGACGTCCTCCTGCCCGGTCAGGGCGATGAACTCGGAGGTGGCCTCGTCGACCTCGTTCTCGCTGATCGTGGTGCCGTTGACCGTGGCCGCGGTGCCCGGCTGGGCGGAGCACCCGGCCAGGGCGAGCCCCGCCGCGGCGAGCGCGGCGGCGGTGCGGATCAGGTGCGAGGGGCGCGTGCTGGCCACCGGTGAACCTCCGAGTCTCCCGGCGCTGGGTGCGGTCCGGGCTGTGGTGCTGAACCGTCTTCATCGTAGAGGCACCCGGCCGGGACCTCGTGCACCGTCCGGCGCCGGTCGTGTGCATCGTCCGGCGCTGGTCGCGTGCATCGTCCGGCGCTGGTCGCGTGCATCGTCCGGCGCCGGTCCGGAAACCGGTGGCCCCGGGGGGCGGCTCCGGAGCGGGAGCCTTCGGCCGCCACGAGGGGGGCCGGGCTTTCAAGTGCTCTCGGGCAGATCAAGTCGGTCCAGAAGCACTTCGTCTGCGCAGGAGCACTTCCCCAGGGCGCGTCCGGCCGCACCCGCCGCGCCGCACCCCGCCGCACCCGCCGCGCCGCACCCCGCCGCACCCCGCCGCGCCGCACCCCGCCGCACCGGAGCCCGCCGCGCGCGCCGAGTGTGGCTCGCAGGAACAGGATCCAGCGGCGAGCGGGGCGGGTTCGGGCCGGTCCGCCTCAGCTCCGCGCGCGCAGGGCGTCAGCGAGCGCGTCGACGCTGAGGCCGACACCCGTCAGCCCCAGCCGCGCGGCCAGCTCGACGACCGCCGGCTGCGCGAGCCGGGCCGCCGACATCGCCGCGGCGTCGGCGAAGATCTCCGCAGCGGGCCCCTCGCGCACCACCCGCCGCTCGGCCATCACCACCACCCGCTCGACGTGCCGGGCCACGAACTCCATGTCGTGGGTGATCGTCACGACCGCGCGGCCGCGCGCCGCCAGGTGGGACGTGATGTCCGCGATGCGGTCGAGGCCGGCCAGGTCCTGCCCCGCGGTGGGCTCGTCCAGGACGACGGCGTCGGGGTCCACGGCGAGCACCGACGCGATGGTGACGAACTTGCGCACCGACAGCGGGAGGTCGTGCGGGTTCTCCTCGAGCAGGCCGCGCAGGCCGGTCAGCTCGGCGGCCTCGTCGACGCGCCGCCCCGACTCCTTGCCGTCCAGGCGGAGCCGGCGCAGCCCGTACGCGATCTCGCGCCGGACGGTGCTGTTGAAGATCTGGTCGTCGGGGTTCTGGAAGACGTACCCCACCCGGCGTGCCACCTGTGCGGCCGTGCGGGTCCGCGTGTCCACCCCGTCCACCCCGACGGTGCCCGCCGTAGGCCGCAGCAGCCCGTTCATCATCTTCACCGTGGTGGTCTTGCCGGCGCCGTTCTGGCCGATGATCGCCACCGACTCCCCCGGGTCGACGGCGAGCGAGACGCCCTCCACGGCGAGCGTGCCGCCGGGGTAGCGGAACGAGACCTCCTCGAGCTCGACGAGCGCCATCACGCCTCCCCCGCGGCCCCGGCCGGGCCGACGTCGGCTCCGCCGTCGTCCCTGGCCCCGAGGGCGGCAGCGAGGGCGCCGACCGTCAGCGGCGCCCCGGGGACGTCGATGCCGCGCTCGCGCAGGGCCCCGGCGAGCCGCACCGCCTCGGGCAGGAGGGTGCCGTGCGCGGCGGTGCGGGGGTCGGTGAAGACCTCCTGCGGGGTCCCGGCGAGCACCACCTCGCCGCCGTCGAGCACCACCACCTGGTCCGCGTGCTCCGCCACGAGGGACATCTTGTGCTCGACGAGCACCACCGTCCGGCCGGCCTCCTTCATCGCGGCGACCAGCGCGAAGACGTCCTCGGTCGAGCGGGGGTCGAGCTGGCTGGTGGGTTCGTCGATCACCAGCACCGGCTGCTCCATGATCAGCACCGCCGCCAGCGCCACCCGCTGCTGCTGGCCACCGGAGAGCTGGAACGGGTGGCGGTCGCGCAGGTCGGCGAGGCCGGCGCGTACGAGCGCCTCCTCCACCCGCTCGCGGGTCTCGGTGGGGGGCACCCCGAGGTTGCCCAGGCCGAAGGCGAGCTCGTCGAAGACGGTGTCGGTGATGCCGCTCATCTGGGTGAAGGGGTTCTGGAAGACGTACCCGATGCCGCGGGCCAGCTCGTCCTCGTCGGCGGCCGCCACGTCCTGCCCTCCCACGCGGACGGTCCCGGACAGCTCGCCCTTGTAGAAGTGCGGGACGAACCCGCGGATCGCGTGGCACAGCGTGGTCTTCCCCGCCCCGTTGGGCCCGACGACGGCGCAGAGCGTCCCCGCCGGGACCGCCAGCGAGACCCCGCGCAGCACCGGCTCGTCCGCGCCCGGGTAGGTGTAGACGAGGTCGGTGACCTCCACGGCGGCGCTCACAGCACCCACAGCACGATCCTTCCGACGACGGCGACCGCCAGGACGGCCCACAGGAGGGTCCGCACCGCACGGTCCCGGCGGGTGTCGACGACGGCGTACAGGGAGGTCCGCGGGCCGGAGAGCGTGAAGCCGCGGGACTGCAGGGCGAGCGCCTTCTCCTCCACGGACAGCACCGAGCTGAGGATCAGCGGGACGAGGGTGGGCAGGAAGGCGCGGGTGCGGACGAACCAGTTGGCGTCCGTCTCGATGCCGCGGGCGCGCTGTGCGTCGAGGATCGCACCGGTCTGCTTGCGCATCTCGGGGATGAGGTTGAGCGCGGCGACGACGACGTAGGTGGCCTTGGGCGGCACGCGGCGCCGCTCCAGCTCGAGCATGACCCGGCGGCGGTCGCTCAGCTGCGCGGCGAGCACGAGCGGGGTCCCGGCGCCCATGATGCGCGCCGCGAAGGACACGCCGCGCTCGAGGCCTTCGAGGGTGCCGTCCAGGATCCAGAGGCTGAAGAGGATCGTCGGCCCCTCGATGAAGAGGGTCTGCAGGGCGACGATGACGACGCTGAGCAGCACCACGGTGGAGGCCCACGCCGCGAGGAACGGGCGGAGCCGGCGCGCGGCGGCGGCCACCAGTACGCACACGAGGACGACGGCGCCCACCGACCACAGGCCGGCGAGCTGGGAGAGCACGGCGAGTACCACGCCGAGGACCACGACGGTCGTCGGGTTCAGGGCCAGGACCGGGTTGGGGTCCGTCAGGACCTGGACGCCCGGTCCTGGGCGCAACCCGGGGTCGGTGGATGCTGCGCCGTCGGTCACGGCGCCGTGCGTGCGGCGCCGCGCTCCCGCTTGCGGGCGGCGACGAAGATCTCGCCGTTGGGGAAGCGCAGCAGGGCGCGGTTCGACAGCGACCGCACGACGAGCGTCGCGATACCGACGGAGAGGAACTTGTCGATCAGCTCGGCCGGCGTGTGGGAGGCGACGATCGCCCAGAAGAGCGGCAGGTCGGAGTAGTCGTTGATCGCGCCGGTCAGGATCGAGACGCCCGAGGTGGTGAAGCCGCCGTAGAGGTAGTAGCTCAGCAGCACCGAGACCGCTACCGAGATGACGGTGACGATGAGGGCGCTGATCGCCGCCTTCGCCCACGTGGTGAACATCCCGCGCCGGGCGAGCCACCCGACGAGGAAGCCCATCGCCGCGGCCAGGACCGACCACGGCGCCATGGTCGGGTCCGCGACGGAGAGCAGGAGCACGCTCAGCGCCCCGGTGACCAGCCCGATCCAGGGCCCGGCCAGCATCGCGACGAGGAAGGTGCCGATGGAGTCGAGGAAGATCCACAGCTGGAGCGTCTTGGCCAGCTGCCCCCCGACGACGTTGATCGCGATGGCCACGGGGATGAGGAGGATGGCCATGAGCGTGAAGTCACGCTTGATCGAGGCACCGAGACCCATGTCGAGCTCCTTCGTCAGGCCCGCTGCGGGCGCGGGCGTCCCCCGGCTCTCGATGCCGAGGGTGCCACAGGTTCCCGCGCCCCGGGCCCCCTTGGCAACCAGGCGCGGCGGTGCGTCACCGGATCGAGACACGCCGGGGAGTCCTGCGGGTGCGCAGCGGACCGCGCGCACCCGCTCGCACGCGCCGCACGAGTTCCCGGCCGTTCTCGGTGCCTCTTCGTGTCTCCGGCGCGTGTTGCAGCACGCACGGAACGACCGAGCACGCACCGAAACCGGCGGGGCGGCGGGCGGCGGGCGGCGGGCGGCGGGGCGGCGGGCGGCGGGCGGCGGGACAACGGTTCTCCAGTGGTTCGTCGGTCGGTGGTCA
>NZ_BAABBA010000016.1:0-98134 GCF_039537705.1 Georgenia daeguensis | reverse complement strand
CGGCGGCCATCCAGGGACGGCATCAACGGCTCGATCAACTCCCACTGGGCATCCGTCAGCACGGCAGTACGCGACACCCCCGCAGCGTTTCAGCCCAAGGGCTCGACTATTGGGAGACACGCCCTAGCGCCCCACACGCTCCCGTGGCGACAGAGGCTAGGAGGGCTGCTCACCGGGAAGCCGTCCGAACCTTTCGAGAAATAGGGGCCATGCGGCGCCGCGTTGTGCCTCCATCGGCCGCCGGGGCGAGCGTAGCCACCTGCGCACGCCCGGACGGTACGCCGCCACAGACGCCGACCTTGCCATCCCCGGCCACCCGGCACGGTATTGGCCATGCGGAACGGGTGACATCCGGGACTGCGCGCTGGCTAGCCCCGCCTCCGAAGGAGCTTCTCGAACGCCCGCCGCGCCTCCGGCGAGCGCAACCGGGCCATGAAGTGCTCGGCCTCCTCGGCGATGCGCGCCGTCAGCGCGTCCGGCGAGCGCATCAACGACCTGGTCACCGCCACGGCCTGCGGAGCGCGAGCCGCCACCTCCGCCGCGGCCGACCGGGCGAACGTGTCCAGCTCGTCGACCGGCAGAACCGCGTTGGCCAGCCCCCACCCGTGGGCCTCCCGGGCGTTGACCACCTCGCCGAGCACGAAGACGGCGAACGCCCGCGGGTGCCCGATGCGGGCGGGCAGCAGCAGCGACGAGGCGGCCTCAGGGACGAGGCCCAGATCGACGAAAGGCGCGGACAGCAGGGCGTCGTCGGCCAGGTAGACGAGGTCGCAGTGGAGCAGCATCGTCAGCCCGATGCCGACCGCGCGGCCCTGGACCGCGGCGACGAGGGGCTTGCGCCCGGCCGCCAGTGCCCGGAGGAAGGCGAAGGCGACGTCCGCGGCACTGCGGTCGTCCCGGGCACCACCGCCCCCCGCACCGTCGCCACGGGCGTGGCCCTCCCCCGCGGCGGCGAGGAAGTCCGCGAGGTCGTTCCCCGCGCAGAAGCTGTCGCCGGCGGCCCGCAGCAGCACGCAGCGGACGGCGTCGTCGTCGTCGGCCCGGGTGACCGCGGCGGCGAGCGCCGCGTACATCTCCCCGGTCAGCGCGTTCTTCTTCTCCGGCCGGTTCAGGGTCAGGGTCAGCACGCCGTCGGCCTGCTCCACCAGCACGTGCGCGCTCACGCGGGACTCCTTCATCGACGACGGCGAGGGCGCGGCCAGCGTAGCGCCGTGCCCGGGCGAGCCGGCGGTCCCGCGGCGGCGCCTACACCGCCCCGACCACCTGCACGAGCACGATCTTCGCGATGATCCCCAGGGCAAACAGGGCGGCGTAGCCGGCGTCGATCCGCTCGTCGACGGTCCGGCCGTTGGCGTAGGCAAGGATCGCCGGCTGGCCCACGAACCCGGCCAGACCGCCCGCGGCCCTCGCCGCGGACGTGCCGACCACCCGGGCGAGCAGCACGAACAGCCCGGCGCCCACCGCGACGACCACGACCGCGAGCGCCACGATCTTCAGGCCCGTCACGCTGAACGCCGAGGAGGCGAACGCCTGGCCCGACGCGAGCCCGGTGGCCCCGAGGAACAGCAGCAGCCCGAGCTGGCGGATGGTGAGGTTGGCCGAGCCGGGCAGTCCCCACACGAGCGGTCCGGTGCGCTCCAGCCGGCCCAGGATCATGCCGACCACCAGCGGCCCTGCCGCGGAGCCCAGCGCGAACGCGATGCCGCCGGGCAGGGGCAGGGTCACCAGGCCGACCAGCAGGCCGAGGGCGAGGCCGATCCCGAGCGAGAGCGCGTCGATCTCGCTGACCCGCCGCTGGGAGTCGCCGAACAGCCGGGTCAGCCCGTCGATCTCGCCGCGCGGGTAGACCACGCGCACGCGGTCGCCGAGCTCGAGCACGAGCTCCTCGTGGGCGAGGAGGTCGAGGTCGCCGCGCTTGACGCGCGTGACGACGCCGCGGAAGCGGCCGGGCACGTCGAGCTCGCCGACGGTCCGCCCGGCGACGCCGCGGTCGGAGACGATGAAGCGGCGGTAGTCGACCTCGCTGCGGTCGTGGGCGAGGTGCTCGCTGACGCGGTGGCCGAGGTGCTCGCGGGCGCGTCGCACCGCGGGCTCGGGGCCGACGACGACCACACGGTCGCCCGTGCGCAGCTCCTCGTCGGCCGCGACGACGCGCGTCTCACCCGCGCGCTCGAGGTAGGACAGGCGCACCTCACGCTCGGCGATCCCGGGGATGTCGAGGAGCCGGGTGGGCCGCTCCACCTCCACGCTGATGTCGACCAGCCCGACGCCGGCCACCGGGTCGGGGTCCCGGCCGGTGCGCCAGGGCCGGGCGAGGACGACGGCCACGACCAGGATCGTCACGACCACCCCGACGGGGTACGCGAGCGAGTACCCGACAGCGGGGTCCTGGGTGCCGGCCTGCGCCGTCGCCGCCGCGAGGGCCGGGGTGGAGGTGAGCGCGCCGGCGAAGGTCCCGGCGTTCAGCGCCGGGGCCAGCCCCAGCACGCCGCCGAGCAGAAGCGTGACGGCGGCGACCACGGCGAGGACGAGAACGGCGCCTCCCATGAGGGGCAGCTGGCTGCGCAGGTCGCGGAAGAACCCCGAGCCGGCGGCCAGGCCGACCGTGTAGACGAACAGGGCGAGGCCGAGGGACTGCACGAGCCCGAGCCCCTCCCCCAGCCGCGGGTCGAGGGCGCCGACGGCGAGCCCGACGAACAGGGCGCCGGCCGGCCCGAAGCGGACCGGGCCGAACGGGATCATCCCCACCAGGGTGCCGAGGGCGACGACGAGCATCATCGTCAGGAGCGGGGAGGCGGCGAGGACGTCGAGCACGGCTCTAGCGTTCCACCGCGGCGCCCACCAGGCGCCCCGCGGCGGGGTCGGCTTCGTCACGGCCGAAGGCGGGCGAGCGCAGGTGGTCGAGGATGCGCACGACCGCCTCCCGCCCGGCCCGGTTCGCCCCGACGGTCGACGACGACGGCCCGTACCCGATCAGGTGCAGGCGCGGCTCGCCGGCCACCTGGGTGCCGTCCATCGTGATGCCGCCGCCGTGGCCGCGCAGGTGCAGCGGGCGCAGGTGATCCAGCGCCGCACGGAAGCCGGTGGCCCAGAGGATGACGTCGGCGCGCTGGAGGGAGCCGTCGGCCATCCGCACGCCGTCGGGCTCGATACGGGTGAACATAGGGTGCCGGTCGAGCACGCCGCGCTCGGCCGCCGCCCGCAGCTCGGGCCGCCAGATGAGGCCGGTGACGGACACGACGCTGAGCGGCGCGAGTCCCTGCCGGACGCGTTCCTCCACCAGTGCCACCGCCTGGCGGCCGGCCTCGGGGTCGAAGTCCTCGTCGCGCCACACGGGCTCGCGACGGGTGACCCACGTCGTCGTCGCCACGTGCGAGATCTCCTCGAGCAGCTGGACCGCGGAGATGCCGCCGCCGACGACGACCACGTGCTGCCCGGCGAAGTCCTCCGCCCGGACGTAGTCGGCCACGTGGAGCTGGCGTCCGCGGAAGCTCGCCTGCCCGGGGTAGGCCGGCCAGAACGGCTTGGTCCACGTGCCGGTGGCGTTGATGACGGCACGGGCGGCGAAGGTCCCGGCGTCGGAGGTGACGATGAGGTGCCCGGCGGGGTCGTCGTCGGCGCGCCGCACGGCGGCGACCCGGACGGGCCGCAGGACGCCGAGGTCCAGCCGCTGCTCGTAGTCGCCGAAGTAGGCGGGCAGGACGTCGACGCTCGGCTCGCAGGGATCGATCTCGGGCTGTGGCATGCCCGGCAGGTCGTAGATGCCGTTGACCGTCGCCATGCGCAGTGACCGCCACCGGTGGCGCCACGCGCCGCCCGGGCCGGGCTCGGCGTCGAGAATCACGTACGTCCCCGCCCCCGCTGGCCCTTCCGTCGCTCCCCCTCGCGATGAGACGTCACGAGCTCCGCCAGATGTCACTCCCTCGCCGTGGAGAGCCGGGACGAACCCGAGTCTGCGCAGGTGGTACCCGGCGGAGAGGCCGGCCTGACCGGCGCCGATGACCACCACATCGACCGGGACGACGGCGTCCGCGAGCGGGGTGGGCGCGGTCGGCGTGGTCATGTCGGCGACAACGCGCATTCCGTCCGAAGGCTTCCGGACCGGGCCGTGGCATCGGCCACGGTCACGGTCACGGTCACGGACACGGGGCAGAGGAGGCCCTGGGGCACCGGGTGCGTCGGGCGCCGACAGCCGTCATCACCGGCGGATCTGCCCTCTCCGGTTCAGTTGCCGGCGGCCCGGTACCTCTCGACCACCTCGGCCTTGATGCGTCCGCGCGGGCTGACCTCGATGCCCTGGCCGGCCGCCCAGGCACGCACCGCGGCCGGGTCGAAGTCACGCTTCTTCGTGCTCGAGGCGTGGGTCCGCCGGCGCTGCCCCTCGATCGTGCGGCCGGCCTGGAGGTACGGCCGGAGGGCGTTCTCGAAGTCAGCGACCTCCTCGTTGGTGAGGTCGACCCGGTACAGGACCCCCTCGTAGGAGAAGTCCACGGAGCGGCCCTTGCCCCGCTCGATGGGCTTGCCTGAGATGTCGGAGACAAGCTCGGTGATCATTTTGGTTGCCACACCGCTAAAGATAGTCATTTCTTGGTGCGATTTTTACCCTCTGAGCGGGTGCGGCGGCACGCCGTGCATGGTCAGTCCCGGTCGCCGCCGGGCCGTCCGTCCACAGGCACGGGCGCCGTGTCACCAGGTCGTCGTACTCTCGATGCCCTCGGGCCCGGGGCCGCCCGGGAGGATCACGGAGGGAGTCGGCGCATGGAGCTGACGGCGGTGCGCGCGCTCGGCGAGGAACTGCTCGCCCGGCACGGCCTGACGTCGTGGCGCTTCGCCTTCGACAACGCCAAGCGCCGGGCCGGTGCGTGCAAGTTCGACTCCCGCACCATCTCCGTCTCCCGTCATCTCATGGCCCTGTACGAGGAGGCGCACGTGCAGGACACGATCCTGCACGAGATCGCGCACGCCCTCGTCGGTCCCCGGCACGGGCACGATGCGGTGTGGCGGGCGAAGGCACGGGCGATCGGCTGCTCCGGCGCCCGGCTCGTCGACGCCGAGGCGCCCCGGGCGCCGGCACCCTGGCAGGGCACCTGCCCGCGCGGGCACACCTACGACCGGCACCGCCGACCGGCCCGTCCCGCCAGCTGCGCCCGGTGCGAGCCGGGGTTCAACGCCGACCTCCTGCTGACCTGGACCTTCCACGGCCGCACGGTCTCCCCCGGCCCCCGCTACGAGCGGGAGCTCTCCCGGTTGCTCGCCGGCCGGCGACGGCGGGGCCTGGGATCGACCGGGACGCCGGCCGGCGGCCAGACGGACGTGACGCAGAGCCCCGCCGGCGGGCTCTCCGCCGCCTCCACCGCGGCCGCGCCCGGGGGGACCCGCGCGCCAGAGCATGACCTGATGCGCGAGCTCGCGGTCCGCGGCCACCTGACACCGGGGACGGTCGTGCGGATCACCGCGCCGGGGAAGTACTTCGGCCGGAGGGTCACCATCGTCAAGAGCGCCCGGACCCGCTACCACGTGCGCGGCGGCGTCGAGCGCCTCACGGTGCCCTTCGCCTACGTCGAGCCCGCCTGACCCGGGCAGCCCACCGCGCGGAACGGCAAGCCGTCGGTCGTCGGCATCTTTCCTGGTGAGACGCCAGCCCCCGCCGGCTCACCGGCAGCGGGAGGTTCATTAGTCTCCGGACCGTGCTCCCGACGGGAGCCGGGGAGGAGCGAGCTCGTGACCGTGGAGTGCCTCGCGGACCGGCGCGCCGGCGCTGCGGCGATGACGCCCGAGAACTTCAAGGCGGTGTTCCGCAACCACCCGGCGGGCGTCGCCGTCGTCACCCTTCGCGGCCCAGAGGGTCCCGTCGGCTTCACCGCGACGTCGGTCGCCTCCGTCTCCGCGGCACCTCCCGTGCTGGCATTCTCCCTGGCTGCGGCGTCCTCCTCGCGGCCGGCGCTGGAGCGCGCCGGCTCCGTCGTCGTCAACTTTCTCGCGGAGGACCAGCGGGACGTCGCTGAGGCGTTCGCCCGGCGCGGCGTGGACCGCTTCGGGCAGGTGGCCTGGAGCTCGCTGCCCACCGGTGAGCCGGTGCTCCGCGGGGTCCGGGCATGGGTCCGCGGTGTGATCGAGGAACGCATCCCGGTCGGCGACAGCCTCCTCGTGACCGTCCGGGCCGCCCTCTCGGACCGGCAGCACGGGACGCGGCCCCTGGTGTACCTGGACCGGGCCTACCACCGCCTCGGCGACCACAGCCTGTCCGAGTAGCGCCCAGCGTGCCGGGCGCGTCGGTCTCGGCGCCTCAGTCCGGCCGGGTGGCCTCCTCGAGCAGCTCGAGCACGTGCCGATAGGGACGCGAGGTCGCCGCCGTCATGCCCATCTCGCAGGTGCGGTTGCACGAGGCGTAGGCGGCGAACGGTCCGCCGGCACGCTCGGCCGTTGCGATCTCCGCGGCCTCGGCCTCGGTCGCGCCCGCCGGCAGCTCGGGGTGCAGCATGCCGCGGTCCCCCGCTGTGCCGCAGCAGCCCCACGAGGCCGGCACGGTGACGTCCTCGGCGACGGCGTCGGCCACCGTGACCAGGTCGGCCACCATGCCCAGGTGCACGGCGGAGCAGGTGGGGTGCACGGCGAGAGACGGCAGGCGCCGCCCGGGCGCCACGGTCAGGCGGTCCAGCAGGTGCTCCCGGGCGAAGACGACCGCGTCGACGACCCGCACCCGCGCCCACCGCGCGGCGAGCTCACCCTCGAGCCGTTCCCCGATCCCGGTGAGGCCGTGGGTGCAGCTGGAGGCGTCGCAGACCAGGGGGATGCGCCCGCGATCGGTCAGCTCCCACACCTGGGCGGCGACCGTGCGGGCCATGGTGGCGGAGCCGTCGGGCAGGCCCTTGGACTCCCAGACCGTGCCGCAGCACAGGGCGTCGATCCCCGCCGGCACCGCGACGCGCAGCCCGGCCCGCTCGCACAGCCGCAGGAACGCGGCCGCCGCGCCGTCGCCGTCACCCTCGGCGGCGAAGAGCGAGCCGATGCACGCGGGGAAGAAGACGACGTCGGCCGGTCCCGTGGTGGGCGGGGTGGACGACGACGCAGCCGCCGGAGCCGGCTGCACGACGGCGTGCGACGCCGAAGCGAGCGCCGCGCGTGACCCGCCGGGGCCTGGCAGGTCCTCGCCGACCTGCGGGATCCAGTCGCGCAACGCCTCCCCGGCTGCGGCGCGCACGCCCGCAGTCACGGCTGAGAGCACCGGACCCGGCACCACCTCGGCGACACCGAGGGCAGCACGCAGGACCGCCGTCGTCGGGCCCCACCGGCGGGCGAGGAGGTCGCCCGCCGCCCGGACCGGGGCGGGCCTGGACCCGGCGCGGAACTCCTTCATGACCTTGCCGGTGTCGATGCCCACCGGGCAGGCGGTCACGCACAGCGAGTCCGCCGCGCAGGTGTGCACGGCCTGGTAGTCGTACGAGCGCTCGAGCTCGGCCCGCCGCCCCGGGCCGGACCGGGCCATCTCGCGCAGCAGCACGATGCGCTGGCGGGGCGTCGTCGTGGTGTTCCGGGAGGGGCAGACCGGCTCGCAGTAGCCGCACTCGACGCACCGGTCGAGGTCGGGGTGCGCAGCCGGGAAGGTCTTGAGGTTCTTCAGGTGCGCCTCGGGATCCTCGGCCAGCAGCACGCCGGGGCTGAGGATCCCGGCCGGGTCGCACAGGGACTTGAGCTCGCGCATGACCGCGTACAGCTCGTCGCCGTACTGCCGGCGCACGTAGGGCGCCATGATCCGCCCGGTGCCGTGCTCGGCCTTGAGCGAGCCGTCGGCGCCGAGGATCAGGTCGACGAGATCCTCGGTGAAGGCCGCGAACCGGTCCAGCTCGGCGCGGTCGTCCAGCCGCGGGTTGATCTGAAAGTGCAGGTTGGCGTCCTTCGCGTGGCCGAAGATCACCGCGTCGTCGTAGCCGTGCCGGCCCAGCAGCCGCCCGAGGTCGCGCACGGCGCCCGGCAGGGCGGGCGGCGGGACGACGATGTCCTCCAGGAGCGCCGTCGTCCCCTGCGGCCGCGCGCCGGCGACGGCGGCGTAGAGCACCTTGCGGGTGACCCACAGGCGGGCGCGGGCGGCGGCGTCGGTGGTCAGCTCGGCGGGCGCGGCCAGGTCGAGGCCGGCGACGACGGGACGCACCCGGTCCGCCGCGGCCGTCAGGGCGTCGGGGGTGGGACCCTGCACCTCCACCAGCAGCGCCGTGTGCTCTCGCACGTCCAGCGCCCGCATGAGCTCGGGCGCGTTGGGGTCGCGGCGCGAGACCCGCAGCGAGGAGGCGTCGAGGAGCTCGACGGCGACGGCGCCCGCCTCGGTGAGCGGGATGATCGCGTCGGTGGCACGGTCGATGGTCTCGAAGACGCACAGCGCGGTGGCGGCGTGCGGCAGCGCGGGCACCGTCCGCAGCGTCACCTCGGCGACGTAGGCGAGCGTCCCCTCCGACCCGACCACGAGGTGGGCGAGGATCTCGGCCGCCGAGTCGTGGTCGAGCAGGGCGTTGAGGCCGTAGCCCATCGTGTTCTTCATCGAGAACTGGTGCTCGATCCGGGCGCGCAGGCCCGCGTCGCCGCGCACCCGGTCCCGCAGCCGCAGCAGCCCGGCGTACAGCTCCGGCTCCATGCCCCGCAGGACGGCGTCGGCGTCGCGCCGGCCGGTGTCGAGCACCGTGCCCGAGGGCAGGACGAGGACCATCGACTCGAGGGTGCGGTACGCCGTCGCCGTCGTCCCGGAGGTCATCCCGGAGGAGTTGTTGGCGACGACGCCGCCGATCGTGCAGGCGATCTCGCTCGCCGGGTCGGGCCCCAGCCGGCGGCCGTGCCGCGCCAGCGCCGCGTTGACCCGCCGCAGGACCGCGCCGGGATCGCACCGCACGCGGGCGCCGTCGTCGAGGACCTCGACGTCGGCGAGGTGTCGCCGCACGTCGAGCAGGACGCCGTCGGTCACGCCCTGCCCGGACAGGGACGTGCCGCCGGAGCGGAACGTGACCGGCGTGCCGGCACGGGTGGCGGCGGCGAGCACCCCGGCCACCTGCTCCGTGGAGGTGACGGTGACGACGGCGGCGGGGGTGAGCAGGTAGTGCGACGCGTCGTGGGCCAGGCGGGCGCGGTCGACGACGGCGGTGGAGACGTGGTCCCGGCCGGCGGCGCGGGTGATGGCGGTGAGGCCCGGGAGATCGGGGGCGGGGCTCGCCACCGCCCGGGCGGGGGTGCGCACGGTCATGGATCCCTCTCGGTGGCTCGCCTCGTCGCGTCGGTGCCCACTCTGCCATCACAGACCGGTCGACAGCCGTCCGGATCGCCGGGGAGGCCCGCCCCATGCCTCACCACGCTCAGACCGAGGAGCTGCCGCGGGTGTCGCGGCCGGACCGGACGTGCGATTGTCGGCACCGGGACACAGGGCTACCGTTGAAGTCACCGGGGGGTCACCGAAGCGTCACGCAGGCCAGGCTGGGAGCCGACATGGTGCCTACACCCGTCCGGAGACCCAGGCCGACGACGGAGCTGCGCTGCCTGCCGACGTTCGAGCTGCGAGTCGGCGGCGTCCCTGTCCCGCTCCCCCACCGCGCCCAGCGCGTCCTGGTGTTCCTCGCGCTCCGGGCCGGGCCGGCCGACAGGCCCGAACTGGCCGGCACCCTGTGGCCCGACGTGCCCGCGTCGCGGGCGTACTCGAGCCTGCGCTCGACGCTGTGGGGCCTGTCCCGGCTCTCACCCAGCCCGGTGATCGCCGTCGGCTCGAGCGTCCAGATCAGTCCCGAGGTGCGGGTCGATCTCGAAGGCGCGCGCCGCCTCGCCCAGCGCATCATCGAGCGCGGGCCGGGGAAGGTCGCGACGCCCGCGGCGCTCGCGGCGCTGCGCCACGACTTCCTGCCGTCGTGGTCGGAGGAGTGGCTCGCCGCCGAGCAGCACCACTTCCGCCAGCTGCGCCTCCACGCCCTCGAGGTCCTCAGCCGGCACCTGAGCGAGAAGGGCGACCACGCCCTCGCCGTGGAGGCCGGGCTGCTCGCGCTGGCCTGCGAGCCGCTGCGCGAGAGCGCCCACCGCACCTTGATGCTCGCGCACCTCGCGGAGGGCAACCGTGCGGAGGCGATCTGGCAGTACCACCGGGCCCGTGAGCTGCTGGCCAACGAGCTGGGGCTGACGCCGTCGCCGGAGATGGAGGCGCTGCTGCAGAGAGCGCTGCGGGACGGCCCGGCCGGCCCGGAGAGTCCTCCGGCGAGTGGCACAGAGGCGGCTGGGCACGCGAATGAAAGCGCCAGCGAGCCGGCGGCACGGAACGGCGTGCTCGGCGGAGGCTCCGGCACGACTGCGGGTTAGTCCGACGTCCCAGACAACCGCGCTTCGACCCTGCCGGTACGCCTGCACCTCAACGTCGCCGGCAACTTCGGCGACTTCGGGCTGCACGAGTTGGCGCAGGAGGAACTCCGCGCGGCTTCGAGGCGTGCGGAGGCGAGAGCATGAGCGGCGCCGAGCTCGAGAAGACCGAGAGCCTTTAAGGCCATCGATCGCCTGCGCGAGCGGGACATGAGCCTAAGCCGCCTGCGATACAGGTATTGAGTCTCTAGCGGTTGCCGGCAGCTGTTCCTGTCGCCGCGTGGCGGGCTGCGGATGAGCCTGCCCAACGGCCGGTGATGTACCCGGGGGCGAGCCCCCCGGCGTAGCCGTAGTTGGAGATGCCGCCAATGTCGGCACCGGCTGCGAAGAGGCCCGCGATCGGCGCTCCGTCGTGATCGAGCACTCGTCCACTGGCGTCGATGCGAATTCCGCCGAGGGTGAAGGTGATGGTCGGCTGGACCTCGAGGACGTGAAACGGAGCGGTCATGGGCGGGCTGGCCGACTCGGCGACCGGAACGCCGTCGGCGAACCGGCGACCTGTCTCGATCGCTCGGCGGTAGTCCATGAGCGTTCGTGACGCACGAGCAGAATCGAATCCCCAGGCCTCGATTGGAGCGAGTGCTGCCTCGACCGTGTTTGCCGTTGAGTAACGAGCTCCGGCACCTGTGGCTGCTGCGATGCGGTCCACTGCGCCAAGCCCCGGTTCTGGCTCTTCACGGGCGGCGTTCCAACGCACGGCGTCATCGAAGACGAGAACACCGCGGGCGCCGGGCTGCCGGGCGAGTTCCTGGTTCAGGATCTCGTCTCCCTGTGTCTCGTCGCAGAAGCGGACTCCCGCTCCGTTCAACAGCACGGTGTGCGAGGAGTAGAACTGTGCGAGCGGCAGATAGTCGGCGGGCTCGAAGTTCCTGAGCGGAGCGGGCACCAGGTGGCCGTAGAAGGTACTCATTCCCTTGGTAGCCGCGGCACCAACCGCGCGGGCCATGCGCAAGCCATCTCCGACGCTTCCCGCGTTGGAGCGCAGCTTGAGGCGGTCGGAGTTCGGGCCCATGTGGCGGCTGAGTTCCTCTGGATCGCCCTGAAATCCACCGGTTGCAAGCACTACTGCACCGGCGTGGACGTCGAAGTACTCGCCTTCGGCTGTGCGCAGGCGGACACCGGTCACGCGTTCGTCATCGGTGATGATTTCGGTGGCGGTGGTCTGGGTCAGGAGCATGCCGCCATTCGCAGTGACTGTCTCTCGGCACCAGGTCAGCAAGGCCCGGATGTCGAGCTTGTATCCGATACCGAAGGTCATGACGCCGTGCTTGGGAGTGTCGGCCACCGTGATGCCGGTGGAGCGGATCTCCGCGAGCGCTTCTGGATAGTCGGTGATCAGTCTTTCGGCCAGGCTCTGATTCCCCAGGGGGATGCGGTCGAGGTATGCCCGGACGTTCGGCGCCGTCCAGAACAGGCCGGCGGAGAGCGCGGCGGAACCGCCGGGCTCGGCCGATTTCTCGATCCAGAGCACCCGGGCGCCGCTGCGGGCGACCGTCACAGCTGCTGCGGATCCGGAGACGCCGGTGCCGAGCACCACGACGTCCCAGGTGTCTTCCGTAAGCATGGTCGGGGCAAGGAGGGTGGACGCCGCTATGTCGTTGCTCATCGCAGCGGTCCTCTTCCGAATAGGGAGAGAACCTGATAGCTGCGGTCGGCAGGACCTGGCTGGCTGATCTCCATGGCGAAGGCCCCCTCGTAGAGGCTCTGGTCGACCGGGCGTTCGTGTATCCAGTCGCGGATGACCTCGCGGTAGGCGATGCGCCACTGTCCAGCACGTCTCTCGTAGCGGTTGAAGGTCCGGCTCGCGGCGATCAGTTCGCGTGAGGAGTTGTCGAACCGGTGGTAGGAGAGCCGGTGGGTCTCGCCCTCGGCTTGGTCACCGTCCACGCGGTACGACTCGTTGAGGAGATAGTGGGCCGTCATTTCGTACTTGGTGGCGAAATCGTCGAGGATCCAGTTCACCCAGTCCGCGGCGCTGCCCTCGTTCATGTAGCCGTGCTTGACCGAGGCATCGGGGAAGAAGATCGACCGGAGCAGGTCCTCGTCGCGGCGGTCGATGCCACGGCAGTAGGCAACTTCGAGATCGTGGAACGTGTCCTTGGCTGTGAGGTCGTGGAGGGTGGCGGCCAGGTGGGCCTGTGAGATCTGCTCTTCGACTGTCATCGGGGTCCTTCGTGGCTTGCGGTCGTATTTGAGAGTTCGGGGTCTGCGCTACGGCGGGGAACCCAGTTCCACTGCGCCTCGTCGAATCCGTCGACGCCGAGCGCTTCGGATCGGCGGTAGTGAATTCGCCACCCGTTCTCGGTCCGAACGAGATCGTCGCGGTACCGCAGTCGTGCGGTGCCGGTGCTCATGTCCCACCTTTGATGCCAGGCGGTGACGTACGTCAGAGCCGTGGCGCTGTCGTCAGATGTGACGACAAGGGACTGGCCGAGAATGTGCTGGGTGCGGCGGAACAGGGCCTGCCTTTCCTTCATCCCGCGGAGCACTTCGTCGCGTCCGAGGATGGGCCCGCCCCGTCCTGGTCCCTGGTCCATGGTGCAGTCGGGGGTGAAGACGTCACTGAGCGCGTCGATGTCGTACTCGTCGAGGTGTAGGCAGTACCTGGCCAGCACGTCAGCAATCTCGAGCTTGGCGTGGAGCGCGGCGGGGTCGGGAAGGTGCCGCATCTCAGGCACCTTCGGTGGCAAGTCGGCGAGCTTCGCCCGTACGCGCCGGCTCAGATGTGGAGCCGAACGGTCGGCCCGCGGTCTCCGGGGCGAAGTACGCGGCGATGGCGCCGAGCGCGCAGACGGCGGCGACGTAGATGGTCACCGGCATCAGGCCACCCCAGCCGTAGAGGGCGGTGGCGATGAAGGGCGCGAAGCCTCCCCCGATGACGCCGCCGAGCTGCGCGGCGATGTTGACGCCGGTCGTGCGAACGTCGTCGTCGAAGAGCTCTGCCAGATAGGCGGGCTGAGGGCCGTACTGAAGGTCACGGCCAGTGTTGATGATGAGGATGAACGCCAGCAGGACCAGGAACGGTGAGGTTGTCTCCACCATCGGGAAGTAGATGAAGGGCAAGAAGACCGAGAGGATGGCTCCACCGAGGTAGAGCGGCCGTCGGCCGACGCGATCGGACAGACGGCCGAAGAACGGCAGGGTCACGATGGCGATCGAGACCACGACGAGGGTGGAGGTCAGGGCGACCTGACGGTCCATGCCGAGGATGCTCTCGGTGTAGAAGAGTGTGAAGACCGTGACCATGTAGTAGGTCACGCTCTCGGGCAGGCGCAGCCCTGCCGCGATCAGCAGTTCCTTCGGGTGGCGTTTGAAAACTTCGATGACGGGGCTGCTCTTCTTGTGGGCGCTCTCCCGCGCCGCCTGGAAGACCTCGGTCTCCTTCAGGGTACGGCGCATGATCAGGCCGGCGACGGCGAGGACAATGCTGAAGAGGAAGGGAAGGCGCCATCCCCATGCGAGGAACTCGTCGTCGGGAAGAAGCGACACGAGGGAGAAGGCTCCCGTGCTCAGCAGGGTCCCTACGCCTCCGCTGATCTGCAGCCAGCCGCCGAAGTATCCGCGGCGCCGCGGCGGAGCAGACTCGACGATCATCGCGGCCGCGGACCCCCACTCGCCGCCGACCGCAATGCCCTGAACGACGCGCAGGAACACGAGGAGTACCGGTGCCCAGACCCCGATCGCCGCCGCCGTTGGCAAGACACCGATAAGGGTGGTGGACAGGCCCATGATGAGCAGCGTCGTGACGAGCGTGAACTTGCGGCCGAACCGGTCGCCAAGGTGACCGAAGATCACCCCCCCGAGTGGACGCGCGAGGAAGCCGACGCCGAGTGTGGCGAAGGAAGCAAGGACGCCTCCAAGCGCTCCGGCCTCCGGGAAGAACAACCGGTTGAAGACGAGAGCGGCGGCCGTGCCGTAGAGGAAGAAGTCGTACCACTCCATGACAGTGCCGATCACAGATGCGCCGGTGACGCGTCGGATCTGGGACCGGTCAGCGGTCTTACTACCGGTTTCTGGGCGCAGTTGGTCCACGGAAGTACTCCTATGTACGTCGGGAGGGAGGGGGAGGGTAATGCGGTCGTTACGAGATGTCGGCCAATGAGTCGTTGATGGCTTCGGCCGAGCGGATCAGCGGTTCTGAGAACTTCAAGAGGTCGGCGCCATCCCCGACCAGGTTCACCGGGATGGAGAGAGTGAGGCTTCCGAGGATGCGTCCGTCGGCGTCGAACAGGGGGGCTGCGAGCCCAGCGGTCTCCTCATCAACCTCGGCGACGGTGAGGGCGAAGCCGGCTCTGCGGATCTGACGCAGGTGCGCGCGGAACTCCTCCCAGGTCTGGCCCAGCCTGGCCGCCCGGAGGTCGTCAGGGCGAGTAAGGGCAAGGTTCTTGAGCGTGTTCGTCGGGAGGTGGGCAAGAATCACCTTCCCGGCGGCACCCTGCATCAGTGGCATGGGTCTGCCACGCCCCCAACTCGTCCGCCAGGGTCCCCGAGGCGTTGCCTGGGCGATGCAGATGACGGCATCTTTGTAGTAGCTGCAGATGAACGCATTCAGGCCGAGCTCGTCGCTGAGCGACCGCATTTCTGGTTCGGCGCTGACGAGTAGCGGATCGCTCAGGCGGATCTGCCGGTCAAGTTCGATGATCCGAGCACCCAAACTGAACCTGCCTCCCGGCTGGGGAGCCAGGAGCCCGGCATCAGTGAGTGTCTTGAGGTAGCGGTAACTCGTCGTGCGCGAGCAGTTCAGAGCTTCGCCCACCTCGGCCGCTGTGCAGGTGGGGTGATCCACGGATAACAGGTCCAGGACGCTGAGCATCCGGCTGAGGCTGTCGCCAGCACTCCTGGTGGGCTGCCGACCCTGCAGGGAGGCAACTGAGTCGACCGCTCGGAGCGCGGAACCTCGGCGAGAACTCATCAGCGACCACTTCCCAAAGACGTTAGCGACTTGAGGCAGGACAGTACGGTCATACCGGATACACGTCAATACCCGTATTACGGGATTTTGGAGACATGATGCTGCATGGAGGAGCGGTTCCACGCGGGCACGTGTGGGCCGGGACGACGAGTAGTGCCGCCGCGGCTCGAGGCCGGCGCCGGCCAGGGTGTTGCCACGTTCACGGTGCCGAACCCGGCCGACCAGCACGCGAGCAGCGTCGCGGTCTGCAGGTCCATGTCGGTGTCGTCGATCGAGGACACGTCGTAGACCACCGGGCGGTCGCGGCGCATCGGGTTGGTCGTGGGGCGGGCGAAGGTCTCGCCCAGCCGGCCGCCGTCGACGAGGCCGACAAGGGAGGCCTAGAAGTTCTCGGTGATGGCTTGGTACCGGCCCTGATCCCCGCCGTTCCAGCGGCCGCGCGGATCTCTTGTCCAGCGCGATGACAATCGTGTGCCGGCGCACGTGGGCGTCGGCGAGCACCTGAGCGGCCTCCTTCTCACATCCAGCTGCGCACGCAGCCGCTGTGCGGCCTCGAGCGCCTCGCCGGGGTCCAGGACGTTGAGGTGGCCGCGGCCGCAGCCCAGCGTGATGGCCCGCCCAGGGCCTGAATGAGGTCGCCGAGTCGGACTTGAGGTCCCCCAGGACGAGGGGCATGACCCGTAGCCGGCCAGGCCGGTCGCCATGCGGCGCACGAGGGTGGACTTGTCGAGGCCCGGTCTTCCGAGCATGAAGGCTAAGGGGTTGGAGATGAGCTTGGCCCGCTGCAACCAGGAGATCGGGTCGCAGCACAGCGTCGCCCGGTGTGGATGTGCCGACTCACCGGCACCCGACCATCGGGGTGCCGGTCCCGACGGCAAACGGCCACAACTTGCACACCTAGCGCCGAGGTGCCGCACCACTCGCCCGCGGCCTGGACGTAGAACGACTCCCCCTGGCAACCGCCCGGAGGCGTGGCCCATCTGCGGGCATCGACCCTCGAGGGCTGAACGTGCGAGATCTACAAGACGGACGCCCCTACGAATCGGTCGACGGTGGCGCGCAGTTCGTCACTGAAGCTGAAGATCTCCTCGAGACTGTCGATAGGGTGCCGCGTCTCCTTCTTGTCCGCGTCGAACAGGCCGATGTACTTCTGACCGGTGTTGAAATGGAGGCGAGCGATCGACCTGCGGTTGTTGTCGTCCAGGAGCACGGCGCAGTAAGACTTCGCGTCGCGGTAGATCACGCGCTGAGGCTTCACCTGATTGCACACGATGGCGCGGATGATCTGGAAGGCCTCCAGCTCTTCGATCGTGGTCAGCACCCCGTCGCTCGCCTCCCGAAGATCCTTCTCCACAGCCTCTTCACTCTGGACTGCTTCGGCAGGAGCGTCAGCGGACTGGATGGGCATGGGCGTGGCACCAGCACCAAGTGCAGTGGTCAGCCGGTTGTTCACCTGCTCGTTGAGGAACTGTTGGCTGGCCTTGCGAACCAGTGGAGTGAACTGCTCACGGACCTTCTGGGTGAACGCACCCTCGTACACCTTCGTCGTGAAGAACTTGACCCAGTCCACGTCGGGCTCCTTGAACTGGCCGGCGATCGCGCGCTTCAGCTGCCCGATGTACTTCAACTCCCCGGCCGCGCTGATGATGGAGTCCAGGTCGAAGACGTCCTTGCTGAGCTTCTGCAGTTCCGGGATGAGCGTGGCGTCAATGTCGCTCAGATCCAGCACCAGGAAAGGCTTGGCGTCCATCCGGTTGGGAGCGTCCAGGTCCGTGTAGAACTGGTACACCTCACCATTTGTTAGGATGGCGATGCGCGCGTTTGTCACCGCGAAGTAGCGGAAGAGCTGGGAGGCGTGCTCGAGCTTCAGCGGAGCGCCGACGTGCTTGCACTCGACCAGCATCTGCACCTTGTTCTCGTGCATGATCGCGTAGTCGATTTTTTCGCCCTTCTTCACCCCCACATCGGCAGTGAACTCGGGCACGACCTCCAGAGGGTTGAACACGTCGTACCCCAGGATCGTCGAGATGAACGGCATGACGAACGCATTCTTCGTCGCCTCCTCCGTCTCGAGCTGTCCCTTCTGCTGGGCAACCTTGTTAGCGAGAGCTGTCAGCCGCTCCGTGAACTCCACGTCTCCTCCTTCAATTGGCACCCCGATTCTTCGGTCGCCATTCTTCGTAGCCTTGCACTGTTTAACTGATCTTGTGGACACTTCGTGACCAATTTGCGTGCGGTGTTGGCGTGCGTCCACGTACAGCCGGTGCGTCCGTCGCCGAACGCGGCGATGGCTTGGCTGCGTGGAGACGAACCTGAGCCCGGGATCGGTGGTGCATGTGTCGACGCCGGGTCGGGGTGAGCCGTGCGCCCGGCTTGGGCCTCCTCCAGCCGAAGAAGGCGCCCCGTGAGCGGGCTCAGACCTCCTTGAGCGCGGAGACGACGTTCGTCAGGGACTCCTTCGCGTCCCCGAACAGCACCTGCGTGCGCTCGGCGAAGAGCAGCTCGTTCTCGATGCCGGCGAAGCCGGGCCGCATCGAGCGCTTGAGGAAGATCGTCTGCCCGGCCTGGTCGGCGTTGATGATCGGCATCCCGTAGATGGGGGCGGAGGCGTCCGTGCGCGCCGCGGGGTTGACCACGTCGTTCGCGCCGACCACCACCACGACGTCGGTCGAGGGCATGGCGGCGTTGACGTCGTCGGCCTCGACCAGCAGCTCGTAGGGCACGTTGGCCTCGGCGAGGAGCACGTTCATGTGGCCCGGCATGCGGCCGGCCACCGGGTGGATGCCGTAGACCGCGTCCACGCCGCGCCTGCGCAGCGCGGTGACCAGCTCGGCCACCACGTGCTGCGCCTGGGCGACGGCCAGGCCGTACCCGGGCACCACGACCACGCGGTTCGCGTAGGCCAGGGTGATCGCGACGTCCTCGGCCTGCGCGCGGCGCACTGGCCGGTCCGAGACCTCGGTGGACCCGGCGGTGGAGCCGCCCTTGAGGGCGCCGAAGAGGATGCCGGCGACGGACCGGCCCATCGCCGTCGCCATCGCGAGGGTCAGGATCGTGCCCGAGGCGCCCACGAGGGTGCCCGCCACGAGCAGCAGCGTGGAGCCCATCGCCCAGCCGGAGGCCGCCACGGCGAGCCCGGTGAAGGCGTTGAGCAGCGAGATGACGATCGGCACGTCCGCGCCGCCGACGGGCAGCACCAGGAGCGCGCCGAACGCCAGCCCGAGGACGAGCAGGATGAGACCGAGCCACACGTCGCCGGTGAGCGTGACGGCGACGGCGCCGCCGAGACCCGCGCCGAGGGCGACCACCATCAGCAGCCCGGCCCCGGGCACCACGACGGGCCGGGAGGTGATGGTGCCCTGGAGCTTGCCGTAGGTGAGCAGCGAGCCGAGCAGCGAGGTCGAGCCGACGAAGATCGCGAAGGCGGTCGCGCCGGCGACGACGAGACCGACGTCCCGCCCGCCGAGCTCGGCGAGCTCCATGATCCCGACGATCGCGGCGGCCCCGCCGCCGACGCCGTTGAAGATCGCGACGAGCTGCGGCATCTCGGTCATCTTCACCCGGCGCGCGGCCGGCACGGCCACGACGGAGCCGAGCCCGACGGCGCCGAGCACCACGGCGAGGTTGGCGCCCTCGAAGTCGGTGGAGAAGAGCACGGTGACGACGGCGAGCGCGGCCCCGGCGGCACCGAGCAGGTTGCCCCGGCGGGCGCCGCGCGGCGAGGACAGCCCCTTGAGCGCGAGGATGAAGCAGACGGCGGCCGCGAGGTAGGCCAGCTCGGTGACGGAGGCGGGCAGGAGGTTCATCGCTGCTCGCTCCCCACCGGCTCCTCGGTGCGCTGCCGCGGGCGGCCGGAGAACATCTCGAGCATCCGGTCGGTCACCACGAACCCGCCGACGAGGTTCACCGTGGCCAGCAGGGTCGCGAGCGCGCCGAGGACCAGCAGCACCGGCGAGCTGGCGTGCGCGGTCACCGTCACGGCCCCGACCAGGATGATGCCGTGGATGGCGTTGGCGCCCGACATCAGGGGCGTGTGCAGGGTGGACGACACCTTCGAGACGACCTCGACGCCGACGAAGGCGGCGAGCACGAAGATCGTCAGGACAGTCAGGCCGCTCATCGGGGCCCCTCCGCGTAGCTGGGTGTGGGCAGCTCCTCGGCGGAGCCTGGTGGGGCGGAGCGGGGCGGGGCCGAGCCGGGCACGCCCTCCTCGGGCACGACCTCCTCGGGCGCGGCGGCCGGGACGGGACGCCCCTCGCGGTCACGGGTGACGCCGTCGTGGGTCAGCGCCATGCCGGCCACGATGTCGTCCTCGAGCGGGACCACCAGGGCGCCGTCGTCGCCGGTGAGGAGCGCGACGACGTTGGCGACGTTCTTGGCGAACAGGCGCGAGGCGTCCGCGGGCAGGTCGGAGGCGGCCGAGGCGAGGCCGACGACGGTGATCGTGCCGCCGCCGCGGGAGCTGGGCACGGCGACGTCCATGCCGGGCATCGAGCCCTCGACGTTCCCGCCGGAGGCGGCGGCGAGGTCGACGACGACGGAGCCGGGCCGCATCGCGGCCACCATGTCCGCCGTCACCAGCTGCGGCGCCCGGCGCCCCGGCACGGCGGCGGTGGTGATGAGGACGTCGGCGGCGGCGATGTGCGGCGCGAGCGCGGCCTGCTGCCGCTCCGCGGCCGTGGCGCCCAGGGCGCGCGCGTACCCGCCGGTGCCGGTGCCCTCGGCGGAGTCGAGGCCGACGTCGATGAACGTCGCCCCGACCGAGCGGACCTCCTCGGCGGAGTCGGGCCGGATGTCGTTGGCGGAGACCTTCGCGCCGAGCCGCTTCGCGGTGGCGATGGCCTGCAGCCCCGCCACGCCGACCCCGAGGACGACGACGTTCGCCGGCGGCACGGTGCCGGCCGCGGTCATCGCGAGCGGGAAGAAGCGGGGCAGGCGCACCGCCGCCTCGAGGACGGCGCGATAGCCGGCCGCGAGCGCCTGCGAGGACAGCACGTCCATCGACTGGGCGCGCGAGGTCCGGGGCAGCCGCTCGAAGGCCAGCATCGTGACCCGGCCCGCGTTGGCGGCGGCGAGCCGGTCGGCGTCGTCCAGGGGCGCATCGAGCCCGAGGGTCACCGCCCCGGGACGCAGCCGCCGCAGGGCGGCGGCGGGCACGGGGGTGACGTGGACGAGGACGTCGACGGCGGCGAGGTCGACCGCGGCGACGATCTCCGCGCCGGCGTCGGCGTAGGCGTCGTCGTCGTGGTGGGCCCCGGTACCGGCGCCCGACTCGACCAGGACCCGGTGGCCGGCGCGCACGAGCGCACCCACGACCTCCGGGACCAGGGCGACGCGCGTCTCCGGGGCAGGCTCTCGCGGCGCTGCGATGATGCTCACCCCACGAGCGTAGGCCGCGGCGGGACAGACATATGGGACTTTGTCCCCTGTGCCCCGGGCCGGACGGGCCCCTCCTACAACCCGCCCCAGCGCACGACGACCGGAGAGTCGGGGTCGCGCATGTCGATGACGACCTCCGAGCGGCTCACCGGGTCCGCGATCTCGCGGTAGAGCCGCAGCGCCGGCAGGTAACGCTCCTGGTAGCGGGCCCTGACCGCCTCGGGCTCGTCGTCCTCCTGGTTGAGCCGGTCCAGGACGCGCTGAACCGTGACCGACTCGGGCACGGAGAGGTAGATGCGCAGGTGCCAGAGGTCCTCGAGCTCGGGCCGCAGCAGGCTCATCCCGTCGACGAGCACGACCGTCCCCGGCTTCTCGTGCACGGGGTCGCCGATGGTGATCTCCCGGATGCGGTCCAGGGGGTAGACGTTCTCGTAGACCCAGCGGGGGTCCGCCGCCTGCTCGGAGCGCCGGAGCTCGAGCGGGATGATCAGGTCGTCGGCGCTGAACCGCCGCAGCTCCACGCCGTGGGGGAGCATCGGGTAGAGGACGTCGTCGAGGTCGCGGGCGAACGTGGTCTTCCCCGCCGCGTCCGGCCCGTCGATCGCCACGTGGAAGGAGGTCGTGCCTGCGGCCCGTTCGCTGATGCCCCGTGCGATGCGCTCGAGGACGTGGCGGCGCTGCTCCGTCGCTGGTGCCATGCCGCGATCGTAGGGTTGCGAGCCGCGAGGCACGACCCGAGTCGCAGGGTCTCCGCAGCTCAGCGGAGCAGCAGCGCGCCGCCGAGCGAGAGACCGGCCGCGACGACGGAGGAGGCCAGGCCGAGCAGGAGCGCCGGGCCGCCACGGGTCAGCAGGGCCCGGACGTTGACCCCGGCACCCAGCGCCACCATGGCGACGGTGAGCAGGAACGTCGAGGCGCTCTGCACCGCCTCGAGCACCCCGGCGGGCACGGGCAGGAGCGAGCGCACCGCGACGAGGACGAGGAAGCCGACGACGAAGGCGGGTACCAGCGGGGGACGTGCGGCGTCGTGGTGCGGCGGGGCGGAACCCGCCAGGACGGCGTCGGCCGACTCCACCGCCGCGAGCCGTTCGGCCTCCATCCGGGCGCGGCGGCTGCGCGCGTAGCTCACCCCCGCCACCAGCGGCGCGAGCAGCACCACCCTGCCGAGCTTGGTGAGCACCGCCGTCGCCAGCACGGCCTCCCCGACCAGCCCGCCGGCCGCGACCACCTGCCCGACCTCGTGGATGCCGGCGCCCAGCCACACGCCGGTGGCATGGGCGTCGAGCGCGAGAGCGGCGGCGAGCGGGGGCATCGCAAGCATCGCGGCGGTGCCGAAGATGGTCACCGCGGCGACGGCGGTGGTGGCGGCTGCGTCGACGTCCTCCTCGCGCTCACGCCCCGCGGTGCCGGCCACGGCCGCCATCGCGGCAACCGCCGACGCGCCGCAGATCGCCGTCCCGGTGGCCATGAGCAGCGTCAGGGTGGCGGGCACCCGCAGCAGCC
This sequence comes from Georgenia daeguensis, assembly GCF_039537705.1. Taxonomy (NCBI): domain Bacteria; kingdom Bacillati; phylum Actinomycetota; class Actinomycetes; order Allobogoriellales; family Allobogoriellaceae; genus Georgenia; species Georgenia daeguensis. Next base: position 75,963 of record NZ_BAABBA010000016.1, on the reverse strand, counting down.
GGCCCAGGAGCAGCGTGAGCGTCCAGGTCCCCGCCACCGTGACCACGATGACGGCGAGCGCGCCCCAGCCCAGGCCCACCACCTCGGGCACCGAGAGCTGCAGCCCGAGCAGGACCACGCCCAGCCGGAGCACCGTGCGGGCGCTGTAGCGCACGCCGTCCTCGGCGGCGGCGGGGACCAGGCGGAGGTTGCGGAGGAGGACGCCGACGAGGATCGCGACGAGCAGGGCCGAGACCACGGGCACGGCCCGGTTGAGGGCGAGCGCCAGGACGGCGACGAGCGCGGTGAGCAGCAGTCCGGGCGCGCGGCGGCGCCAGGCGGTCAGGTGGGGCACCGCCCCAGCATGCCGCACCGCTCGCGCGCCTCCCCGGCCGTTGTGCCCACGGCGCCCCGCGACGCTCGTGGCACGCGCGCGGGGGTTATGCCGCCCGGACGCGGCGCCTACGATGGACTGTCAGCACGTCTAGACCGGCCCGCGGGCCGGATCGGCGGTGATCGTGATGGTGCGACGCTGGATGGCTGCCCTGGGTGCGGCCCTGCTCCTCACCGTCGGCGCCGCGGTCGGTGCCACGGCCCACCCCGACGGCGACCACGGCTTCCCGGACCGGATCGACCTCCCCCGCGGTTTCCAGCCGGAGGGAATCGCCATCCGCGGCCACACCGCCTGGCTCGGCTCGCTGGCCGACGGCGACATCTACCAGGTCGACCTGCGCACCGGCGAGGGCGAGGTCGTCTTCCAGGGCGCGGGCCCGGGCACCACGTCCGTGGGGCTGAAGATCGACCGGCACGAGCGCCTGTTCGTCGCGGGCGGCTTCGCGGGCGACGCGCGCGTGGTCGACCCCGAGACCGGCGAGCTGCTCGCGTCCTACCGCCTGGCGAGCGCGCCGACGATCATCAACGACGTGGTGCTCACGCGGCACTCCGCGTGGTTCACCGACTCCAGCAGGGCAGTGCTGCACCGGCTGCGGCTGGGCCGCCACGGGAGCCTGCCGGACGCCGACGACGTCGAGCACCTGGCGCTGACCGGCGAGTGGCAGCAGATCCCCGGCCAGTACCCGGCCGGCATCAACGCCAACGGGATCGAGCGCACGCCCGACCACCGCGGGCTGCTCGTGGTGAACTCCGCCGCGGGCACCCTGTTCCGTGTCGACCCTCGTACGGGCGACGCCCGCGAGGTGGAGCTCACGGACCCCGACGACCTCAACGGCGACCCCGCCGACGACGGCGCGGTCAAGCTCGCCGGCGGTGACGGCCTGCTGCTGCGGGGCCGGAACCTCTACGTGGTCCTCAACCGCGGGGCCGTGTACGAGTTCGACCTGGACCGCGCCGGGCGCACCGGCACCCTGGACGAGGTCATCACCAGCGACGACTTCGCCGTACCGACGACGGCGGCGCGGCTCGGCCACTGGCTCTACATCCCCAACGCCCGGTTCGACGTCACGCCGACGCCGACCACCGAGTACTGGATCACCCGCGTCGACAGGTGACGCGGGCCGCCCGTGCCGAGCGGACGGCACGGCCGGCGCACGAGGGCACTCCGGGGAACGAGCGCCGCCGCCGTGACGTGTTTGAGTAGCGCCATGGGAGCGCGGCAGGCACGGACAGGGCGCACCCGCCGCACCGCCGCGCGCCGCCAGACGCTCCGGCAGCGGGTGCTCCGGCGGCGGGTGCTCGTCATGCGCGCCGTCGTGCTCACGCTGCTGGCCACGGGCGCCGTCGCGGCCGTGAACGCGGTCGTCGGCGGGCCGCCGCCGAAGGCGCTGGCCGCGAACGTCGGGCCGGTGGTCGAGCTGCCCGCGCCGCCGCAGGCGTGGACCGGCGGGCGGACCGGCTGCACGGTGCCCGACCCGAGCGGCACCGGCGGCTGCGTCACCGGCGCGACGGCCTGGCTGGTGGGCCAGCTCGGCCCCGCCGTCGGGACGGTGCCGGTGACCTGCTGGTCCGAGCACGCCTGGAACCCCTCCTCCGACCACCCCGCCGGGCGGGGCTGCGACCTCTTCTTCGGCGCCGCGGGCGAGTTCCCCGCCGGGGAGGACCTGGTGCGCGGGTGGACAGCGGCGCAGTGGCTGCGCGAGCACGCCGAGGCTCTCGACGTGGACTACGTGATCTGGCAGGGGCGGATCTGGGTGGCGGACCGGGCCGAGAAGGGTTGGGCGCCCTACACCGGCGGCGGGGTGTACGACCCGCAGGACGCCACGGGCGGGCACTACGACCACGTGCACGTCTCGCTGCACGGGTAGCCGGCCGCGGCGGAGGTGCCCGGCCCGCTGCGCGCCCTACGATGGCGCGATGAGCGAAGCCACTGCGTTCGACGACGGCGCCAGCACCTCCGACCTCGAGGATCGCGAGGTCCTGGGCTGGGCGGAGTTCGGCGAGGCCGCCCGCGATCTGGCGCGCGAGGTCGTGCGCTCGGGCTGGATGCCGGACCTGGTGGTCGCCGTCGCCCGGGGCGGTCTGGTCCCGGCCGGCGCCGTCGCCTACGCGCTCGGCACCAAGGCGATGGGCACGCTGAACGTCGAGTTCTACACCGGCGTCGCCGAGACGCTGCCCGAGCCCGTGGTCCTGCCCCCGCTCATGGACACCTCCGAGCTGCCCGGGCGCAAGGTGCTCGTGGTCGACGACGTCGCCGACTCCGGCAAGACCCTCGCCCTGGTGATGGACCTCATCCGGTCCAAGGGCCTGCCCGCCGATCTGGACCTCGACCTCGACCTCGACGACGACGCGACCGAGTCCCTCCACGTGGACGCCCGCTCCGCCGTCGTCTACGCCAAGCCGCGCTCGGTGATCGAGCCCGACTACGTCTGGCGGCGCACCGACCGCTGGATCATGTTCCCGTGGTCCTCGCAGCCCCCGGTGACCGAGGAGCCCTGACCCCGCTCGCCGGCGAAAGGTCACGCGCAGCGACGTCTCTCGCCACCCGCCACGTGGCACTGGCCGGCTCCCTCACCCGCCGTCGAGCTCGTCGAGCAGCTCGACGGCGGCGCGCGCGTACTCGCCGATCCAGCGGTCGTAGATGCGCTTGATCGGGACGGGCGCCAGCGAGAGGTGCCGCTCGCGCCCCACCTTCCGGCCCGTCACGAGCTCGGCGCGCTCCAGCACGCGCAGGTGCTGGAGCACCGTCGTGCGGTCGAGGTCGGGGAAGTGCTCGCAGAGCTCCCCCGTGGTGCGCGAACCTGCCTTGAGCACGTCCAGCATCCGGCGCCGGGTCGGAGAAGCCAGCGCCTTGAACACGCGGTCGTCGTCCGACCCGTTGACGGCCCCCGCTGACACGTTGTAAAACTATCACATGACCCAGAACGAGCTGGCGGAGCTCTCCTTCACCGTCTCCGGCCGCGTCTCGCGCCCGTGCGCCGAGGTCTACGAGGCCGTCGCGGATCCCGAGCAGCTCTCGAGGTACTTCACGACCGGCGGCGCCCGCGGCCGCCTCGAGCCCGGGAACGACGTCACCTGGGACTTCCACGACTACCCCGGTGCGTTCCCGGTCCGCGTGCTGGAGGCGGACCCGCCCCGGCGGATCGTCATCGAGTGGGACGGGGAGGCCACGAAGAACGACCGGGGCACCACCACGACGACGTTCGAGTTCGAGCCGCTCGACGGCGATACGCGCACCCTGGTGACCATCACGGAGTCGTCGTGGCGCCCCACGGCGGACGGCGCCAAGAACGCCTTCGGCAACTGCGAAGGCTGGACCGGCATGCTCGCCGCCATGAAGGCCTGGGTGGAGCACGGGATCAACCTGCGCGAGGGGTTTTACAAGTAGCGGCCGCGGCCCGCCGGGGCCGGCCGGTGCACCGCCGAGCTCGTCACGAGCCCTTGGCCGCCACCTGCTGCCCGAGCCGTTCGCGCAGGTGCGCCACCAGCCCGTCCGCACCGCGCTCGACGACGGCGAGGGTGTCGTAGAACCCGTCGTGCTCGCCGTACCAGGGGTCGGGCACGTCGAGGTCGTACTCCCCCGCGGTCGCCCTGTCGGGCGCGGTGTCGTCGAACTCGCGCCAGAGGCGCACCTCGGCGGTGCGCGGGTCGGCGTCCCGCTCCGCGCGCAGCCGCAGCGCGCGGGCGTGCTGCTTGGTCATCGCCAGGGCGAGGTCGTACTCCCCCAGCTCGTGCGCGGCCACCTGGTGCGCGCGGTGGTGCGGCACCGGGTAGCCGTGCTCGGCCAGGACGGCGCGGGCGCGGCGGTCGATGGGGTTGCCGTGCTCCTCGTCGCTGATGCCGGCGGAGGCCACCTCGACGGCGTCGGCCAGCCCGGCCGCGACCAGCCGCTCGCGCAGCACCACCTCTCCCATGGGCGAGCGGCAGATGTTGCCGGTGCACACGACGAGGACGCGGAAGGGCCGGTCGGCGGGGGCGGTCATGCCACCCATGGTGCCTGAAAAAGGTGGTGACACGGCCCGGGGGTCCGGCTTACCGTTGTCCGCACACGAGAAGGGAGGTGGTCCAGAGGTGAATATTCTTCGGACGCGTGAGGTGGCTACCCGCTAGCCCGTCTGTGGACGGACCTCAGGGTCCTCCCGCCGACGGGCGGCGAGAACCAGGTGGTCACCGGAGTCCGCGGGGCCGTGACATCGTCCATCACGGCACCCGGCCAAACGGCCGGGAACCCGCGGGCTCTTCCATGCCCGGCGACGGGCCGCGCGCGGCGCACGGTTTACGCAACGGTTTCGTCCCGGCAACGTGGTCGGAACGGTGCACCTTCACCCTTGGGCCATGTCGCACAACCATGCCGAGACCGCCGACCTGGCCTGCGAGGTCTGCGGACGTCTCCCGGAGCCGCGCAAGGGGCGGCTGACGATGGCCAGCATCATCGCCATGCTCCCCGTCGAGCTCGCCGTGCACGCCGCGGTGGTGTCGAGCCACCTGTCTCTCGTGGCGAAGGTGCTCGTCCTGACGGTCACCGCCACGACGCTCGTGATCTGGGTGGCGGAGCCGTCGGTGATGCGCGTCCTGCGACGCTGGCTGCACGCACCGATCCTGCGGGAGCGTCGCCGTCTCAGCTCCGCGGGGTCGCTGTGGCGCCTGCGCATGACCGTCGACGACACCCCGGGCGCGCTGGAGGCGGTCACGAAGCAGCTCGGCATGCTCGAGGGCAACATCCTCAGCGTGCAGGTCCAGCCGGGGAGCGACGGCGCGATCGACGAGTTCGTCGTCGACGTCCCCGAGCGGATCACCGCCCGGGACCTCGTCGAGGCGGCGGAGGACGGCGGCGGGCGCGACCCGCAGGTCTGGCCGACGACGGCGCTCGCCCTGATGGACGGCCCCACGAAGGCGCTCTCTGCCGCCGTGCGGGTCGCCAGCGCGCCGGAGGACCTCCCCGAGGCCGTCGCCGACCTCCTCGGCGCCGAGGTGGCCGACGGCGGGCCGGGGGCGCCGACGTCGTACCTCTCGGGGGACACCACGAGGCTGAAGATCCACTCCCGCTGGCGCGGCGCGGTGGTGCTCGCCCGGCCCGGGCAGCCGTTCACCTCTGCGGAGTCCGCGCGGGCGCACCGGCTGGCCGAGCTCGCCGAGGTCGTCGAGGGCGCAGTCAGCGTGCGGCCAGGTCCCGAACGGGCCGGGTGATCGGACGACCGCCCCGTGTGCGCCCACCCAGCGGCTGGACTCAGCGCCCATCCGCAACGCCCGGCGCGACGCAGCCTGACCCGCACCGGGCGTCTGCGCGACGCCGTCGTCAGCCGGCCGGGACCGGCCGGGCGTTCTCCACCGCGGTCTCGACGGCGGGGGTGAACGCCGTGAACGGCTCGGCCTCGATCCGCCTGGCGGCGCCGCTGCCCGCCCGCCGCCAGGTGCCCACCGCGCGCCCGGCGGCCACCACGACCGGACGGAACATCCCGTTGCCGCCGGGCACGATCCTCTCCGCGTGCTCCGGCGGCAGCGTGGGCGAGCGGTCCTGGTAGCCGAGGATGATCTCGTCGAAGGCGGGCAGGAGGTAGACGCCGCGGGCGTCGGCCCGGTGCTCGGCCAGCAGGTCCGGCGTGGCCGGGTCGAGAAGGTGCTCCGTGCCATCCACGTCGATGCTGGCCAGGTGCGGACGGGCCAGCGCCAGCCCGGCCCTCGCGTCGGCGACGGTGAGCTTGGTCCACCACACGAAGTCCCGCAGGGTGGCCGGCCCGTGGCCGCGGAAGTAGCGCAGCGCCCACTCCCCCAGCGCCTCCTCCCGCCCGAGTCGGCGCGGGGCGGGCACCCACTCCTCAAGCAGGACGATGCGCTGCTCGCCGTCGACGTACGGGCCGAGGCAGAGGAAGCCGCGCTGGGCCAGGTTCCATAGCAGGTGGTAGCCGCGCTGCGCGACGCCGAGCAGGTCGGCGTCCTCCCACAGTCCCATCAGCTCGCCGCGGGAGAGGGAGCGCCCGCCCGTCAGGGCGTCGACGGCGAGCTCCAGCGCCCGGTCGAGCATCGGGTCGTCGATGCCGAGCTGGCGGCGGCGCCGCGCGGCGCCGGTGATGAGCCGCTCGGTGGTCAGGTCGAGCATCCACCGCAGGTCCTCCGCCGGGACGAGGTGGAGGGTGCCGCGCATCGGCCACGACCGCACGACCTCGCCGCGCTCGAGCGCGCCGACGATCCCGGCGTCGTCGTCGCCGCTGGTCCGGAGCGTGACCGCGGCGAGCGCGGCGGGCAGGTCCTGCGCCTGCATCGCGCACAGGTGGCGCACCGTCTCGGTGGCGGTCGGGGACGGCGGCCCCGCGACCCGCTGGGCCACGAGCCGGAGCAGGGCGACGTCCTTGACGGCGGTCATGGCTGAAGAGCGTAGGCACCTCGGGCCCTGGCAGGGTAGGACGCATGGACCTCCGTATCTTCACCGAACCGCAGCAGGGCGCCTCCTACGACCAGCAGCTCGCGATGGCCCAACGCGCCGAGCAGCTGGGCTTCGACGCCTTCTTCCGCTCCGACCACTTCCTGCGCATGGGCGACGGCGACGCGCTCCCCGGCCCGACCGACGCCTGGACCACCCTCGCCGGCCTCGCCCGGGAGACCTCGCGCATCCGGCTGGGGACGCTGGTGTCCTCGGCCACCTTCCGCCACCCGGGCATCCTGGCCGTGCAGGTGGCGCAGGTGGACGCGATGTCGGGCGGGCGCGTCGAGCTCGGCCTGGGCACCGGCTGGTTCGCGGAGGAGCACGCCGCGCTGGGCGTGCCCTTCCCGGAGAAGCGGTTCCGGATGCTGGAGGAGCAGCTGGAGATCGTCACCGGCCTGTGGGCCACCCCTGCGGGCCAGACCTACAGCTTTGACGGCCGCCACTACCAGCTCACCGACAACCTCGGCCTGCCCAAGCCGGTGCAGCCGACCGTGCCGATCGTCGTCGGCGGGAACGGCCCGCGCCGCACCCCGCGCCTGGCCGCCCGGTTCGCGTCCGAGTACAACCAGTCGTTCCCGGAGAAGGACGAGATCGCGCCGCAGATCGCCCGCGTCCGCGCCGCCTGCGAGGAGGCCGGCCGGAACCCCGACGAGCTCACGTACTCGGTCGCGTTCGTCGCCTGCGTCGGCTCCGACGAGACCGAGGTGCAGCGCCGGGCCGACGCGATCGGGCGCGAGCCCGCGGAACTGCGCGAGCACGGCCTCGCCGGCTCCCCGGCCGAGGTCCTCGACGGCCTGGGGGCCCTCGCCGAGATCGGCGTGACGCGCGTGTACCTCCAGTGCCTCGACCTCACCGACCTCGAGCACCTCGACCTCATCGCCGACACGGTGATGGCGAAGGTCGGGTAGCGGCGGTGCGCCGGGAGTAGCGTCGGCGCCATGAGCGCGGTCGCCATGCGGGACGTGGTCAAGCGGTTCGGCACCACCGTCGCGCTCGACGGCCTGGACCTGGACGTCGCCGAGGGCGAGGTGCACGGCGTCCTCGGCCCGAACGGCGCCGGCAAGTCCACCGCCATCCGGGTGCTGCTCGGGCTCCTGCGCGCCGACGCCGGCTCGGTCCGGCTGCTCGGGGGCGACCCCTGGTCGCAGGCGCCGGAGCTGCACCGTCGGCTGGCGTACGTGCCGGGCGACGTCGCGCTGTGGCCGAACCTCACCGGGGGCGAGGTGATCGACCTGCTGGGCCGGCTGCGCGGCGGGCTGGACCCGGCGCGCCGCGAGGAGCTGATCGCCCGTTTCGAGCTGGACCCACGCAAGCGCGGAGCCGCCTACTCCAAGGGCAACCGGCAGAAGGTGGCGCTCGTGGCGGCGCTGGCCTCCGACGTCGAGCTCCTGCTCCTCGACGAGCCCACCGCCGGTCTGGACCCGCTCATGGACGCCCAGTTCCGTCAGGTGATCCGGGAGCGGCGGGACGGCTGCACCGTGCTTCTGAGCAGCCACATCCTCTCCGAGGTGGAGCACCTGTGCGACCGGGTCAGCATCATCCGGGCCGGCCGGGTGGTGGAGAGCGGGACGCTGACGCAGCTGCGCCACCTCACCCGCACCCAGGTGGTCGCGGAGCTGCCGGGCGCCGTGCCGGAGGAGCTGACGCACCTCCCCGGCGTGCACGACGTCGTCGTCGACGGCCGCCGCTTCGCGTGCCAGGTCGACGACGTCGCGCTGGCCGGGCTGGTCTCCCGGCTCGGGGCGCTCGGGGTGGGGAGCCTCTCCACGAGCCCGCCGACGCTGGAGGAGCTGTTCCTGCGCCACTACCAGGACGCGCCGGCGACGCGATGACCGGCCTCGGCTCGCTCGTGCGGCTCGCGGTCCGGCGCAACCGCTGGTTCCTGGCGGTGTGGCTGCTGGGGCTGTTCGTGGTCGTGCCCGCCACGGCCGCGGCGTACGAGCAGGTGATCCCCGACCCGGCGCAGGCCGGCTTCATCATCGAGGGGCTGTCCAACAACCCGACGATGCGGGCGATGCTCGGCCCGCCGTTCTCGCTCGTCGAGCCCGGCGGGTTCACCGTGTGGCGGGTCGGCACCTTCGTGGCCACCGTCGCCGGCGTGATGGCGGTCCTCGGGACGATCCGGCTCACCCGCGCCGACGAGGAGGAGGGCCGCACGGAGCTGGTCCGCTCCGGCGTCGTCGGACGGCACGCCCCGCTGGCCGCCGCGGTCCTCGTCACGCTCGCGGCGTGCGTCCTCCTCGGGCTGCTGGTCGCCGCGGGGATGGTGGGCGTGGGCACCGACCCGACCGGGTCCGTCGCGTTCGGGCTGGGGATGGCGCTGACCGCGGCGGTGTTCGTCGGGGTCGGCGCGCTGGCCGCGCAGCTGACCGCATCGGCCCGCGCGGCGCGGGGGATCGCCCTGGCCGTGCTCGGCGCGGCGTACCTGCTCCGGGCGGTCGCCGACGGCGTCGCCGAGGACAGCCCGCTGCGCCGCCTGCAGTGGCTCTCGCCCGTGGAGTGGATGGCACTGGCCCGGCCGTACGCCGGCGAGCGGTGGTGGGTCCTCCTCCTCCCGGCGGCCCTGACCGCGGTGCTGGTGGCCCTGGCCGTGCGGCTGGAGGCGCGCCGCGACCACGGCTCCGGGCTCTGGCCCGCCCGGCTGGGGCCGCCGCGCGCCACCCCCCTGCTGTCCTCCCCGGCGGGCCTGGCGTGGCGGCTGCAACGGGGCACCGTTCTCGGCTGGACGGTCGGGCTGGTGATCTTCTCGGCGGCCATCGGCTCGCTGACCCCCAGCTTCGCCACGATGTTCCGCGACGTCCCGCGCCTGGAGATCGTCCTGCGGCGGATGGGCGCCGGCGCCGAGCAGCTCACCGAGGGCTTCTACGTGGCCATGCTGAGCATCGTGGTGCTGGTGGTCGCGGCGCACGGGCTGCAGCTGCTGGGCCGCCTGCACCAGGAGGAGACCGCCGGACGGGCGGAGGTGGTGCTCTCGACCGCCGTGCGCCGCACCGGCCTCGCGGCGTCCCACCTGGTGCTCGCCCTGGTGGTCCCCACCGTGCTGCTGCTGGGAAGCGGGGCCCTGCTGGCGGCGCCCCAGGCGGCCACCGATGGCACGTGGGGCCCGGTGGCCGACGTCGTCGCCGGCGCCGCGGCCCTGGCCCCGGGCGTGTGGCTGGTGGTCGGGCTGGGCGTGCTGCTCCACGGCTGGCTGCCGCACGCCGGCTGGGTGGCCTGGCTGGTGGTCGGCTGGTCCCTCGTCGTCACCTGGATCGGCGCCCTGCTGAACCTGCCGGGGTGGCTGCTCGAGCTGACGCCCTTCGCCCAGCTCCCCCAGCTGCCGGTCGAGACCATGCGCTGGGCGCCGGTGCTGGTCACCACGGCGATCGCGGCGGGGCTGCTCGTGCTCGGCCTGGTGGGCTACCGGCGGCGCGACCTGAACGTCTGACGCGCCTCGCGTCGTCAGGCGGGCGGGTCCTCCAGCCGCCGCTTCTGGGGGTAGGGGGACTCGCCGCGGGCGAGCGTCTCGACGAACCCGGCGATGCGGCGCGCCCGCGTCTCGGGCCGCTTCGCCTCGGTGACGCGGTAGATGACGGCGAAGCGGTTCGACCTCGTCAGGAGGTCGAACATCGCCCGGGCCCGCGGCTCGGCATTCAGCGCCGCGAGCAGGTCCGCGGGCGGCTCGGCGTCCGCCTGCCCGACGTACGCCCGGTCCCAGCGGCCGTCCGCCTGGGCGGCGCGGACGGCGGCACGCCCCGCCTCCGTCATCCGGCCCTCCGCCTCGAGCTGGGCCACCCGCCTGACGTTGCTGGCCGACCACGGACTCCGTGGACGCCGCGGGGTGAGCCGCTGGGCGAACGTGCCCTCGTCGCGCCGCCGGGTCTGGCCGTCGATCCAGCCGAAGCACAGGGCCTCGAGCACCGCCGCCTCGTAGGTCAGCGCCGTCGTCGCCCCGCCCTTCTTCCCGATCACCAGCCACACCCCGTCGCTGGAGTCGTGGTGCTCCTCGAGCCAGGCGCGCCAGGCCGCGGCGTCGGGCAGGAGCAGCTCCTCCTGGGTCATGCCCCTCCCCTCCCTCCTCCTCGCGGGCCCGGTGTGACCTGTGGGGCGCCCGCCCGGTGAGACGTGTCGGGCAAGTGTGGCGGGAGCGGGGCGCGCCGCCAAGGGAATTGCCCCCTCCGCCGTCGGGCATGATGCTCGCCATGGACGACGACGCCACGCCCCTCCGCCTCGGCTTCTCCACGGGCTACTGGTCCGCCGGGCCGCCGGCCGGGGCGGCGGAGGCGGTCGCCGCCGCGGACCGGCTCGGCCTCGACTCCGTCTGGACCGCCGAGGCCTACGGGTCGGACGCCTTCACCCCGCTCGCCTGGTGGGGCGCGGGCACCCGCACCGTCCGGCTCGGCACCGGGATCGCGCAGATGGCGGCGCGCACCCCGACCGCCGCCGCGATGGCCGCCATGACCCTCGACCACCTCTCGGGCGGGCGGTTCGTCCTCGGGCTCGGCGCCTCCGGGCCGCAGGTGGTGGAGGGCTGGTACGGCCAGCCGTACCCGCGCCCGCTGGAGCGCACCCGCGAGTACGTCGACATCGTCCGCCAGGTCCTGCGCCGCGAGGAGCCCGTCCGGCTCGACGGCGCGCACTACCAGCTGCCCCTGCGCGGCGGCACCGGCCAGGGCAAGGCCCTGCGCTCGACGGTGCACCCGCTGCGGGCGGACCTGCCGATCCACCTGGCGGCGCAGGGGCCGAGGAACACCGCGCTGGCCGCGGAGATCGCCGACGGCTGGCTGCCCTTCCTCTTCTCCCCGCGCCTGTCCGCCACCTACGCCGATCACCTCGCGGCCGGGTTCGCGCGCCGGGCGCCGGAGCGGTCGCCGTCGTCGCGTTTCGAGGTCAGCGCGGCGGTGCCGGTGGCGCTCGGGCCCGACGTCGAGCAGGCCGCCGACGCCCTGCGCCCCCACTTCGCGCTCTACGTCGGAGGCATGGGCTCGGGCTCGGCGAACTACCACCGCGAGGCGGTCGAGCGTCTCGGCCACGAGGCGGCGTGCGCGGAGATCGCCCGTCGGTGGGCCGACGGCGACCGGGCCGGTGCCGCGGCGGCCGTCCCCACCGGGCTGGTGCTCGACGTCGCCCTCGCCGGCAACCCGGCGCAGCTGCGCGAGCAGCTCGCCGCGTGGGAGGCGAGCGTGGTGACCACGCTGATCATCCAGACGGACCCGCGGGTCCTGCCCCAGGTGGTCGCGGCGCTGCGTCCCTGACGCCGGGACCATCCGCCCTGGACCGCGGGCCGCGGGCACGGCACCATCGGGTCAAGGACGAAGGAGATGATCATGGGCGACATCCACCTCATCGAGCTCCAGGAGCAGTCCGTGGCGGGCGTGCGCCAGCGGATCCGCATGGACGAGATCACCACCATCTTCGACACGCGCTTCACGGAGGTGCTCCAGGCGCTGCGGTCGGCGGGGGTCGCCCCCGCGGGCGCGCCGTACGCGCGCTACCGCGGCGGGGTCGGCGAGACCGTCGACGTCGAGGTCGGCTTCCCGGTCACGCAGCCGTTCGACGGGTCCGGCGACGTCGTGGGCGAGACCCTGCCGGCCGTGCGGGCCGTCGAGGCCGTCCACGAGGGCGCGTACGACTCGCTCCGGCAGACCTACGAGGCCGTCGAACGGTGGATGGGCGAGCACGACCTCAAGCCGTTGGACCAGTCCTGGGAGATCTACGAGTCAGGCCCGGAGTCCGACCCGGACCCCGCCACCTGGCGCACCCGCGTGATCTTCCCGGTCACCGGGCCGCAGGTGGAGAGCCGGTAGCCGCCTCGGAGCACCCGGCGCGCCGCTACGGTACCTCAGGCACCACAGCAGCATGAGGGCCGAGCTGACCAGGTAGAGGCCGTGCAGCACCCACACCGGCCCGGCCGGCAGGGTCAGGACGTACAGGGTGTGGACGACGTTGCCCAGATTGATCAGCGCGATGTTGCCCAGGCTGTAGGACCCGAGGTCCTTCGTCCGTGCCGCCTTGAGGACCATCGGCAGCATGCTCGCCGCGAAGATCGCGGTGGAGACCGAGCCGGCGACGAGCGGGACGTCCATGAGCGGGACGCTAGGCGCCGCGGCACGCCGCCCACATCGGCCGATCGGTCCACCGCGGTCCGGCCCGCATGAGTAGTAGCACCCACGACCGCCGGCGCGCGCCCGGCCTGCGACGCGTGGGCGGCCGGCTCAGACGAGGTGTCGCTCGTAGGCGTAGGCGGTGGCCGCGGCCCGGGACGGCACGTCCAGCTTCGTGAAGATGTTGCTCAGGTGCCGGGCGACGGTCTTCTCGCTGAGATGCAGCTCGCGTGCGATCGCACGGTTGGTCCGCCCGGTCGCGACCAGCCGGAGCACCTCGACCTCGCGCGCCGTGAGCCCGCCGGCCGCGCTGCCGGCCGCCGCCTGCGGGCCGCCGGGCCTCTCGGCCCGAGCCAGGTCGGGCCGGGCGCCGAGCCGTGCCAGCACGGTCCGGGCCGCCTCCAGGTCCAGGCCGGCCGCCTCCTCGTCACCCGCGGCCCGTCGGGCGCGCGCGAGCAGCAGGCGCGTCGTCGCCTCCTCGTACGGCGCCCGCACGTCCCGCCAGAGGCCGACGGCGCGGCGGAGCTCGGCCGCCGCGGCCGCGGGCTCGCCCCGTCCCAGCAGCACGGCGCCGCGCGCCCGTGCCGCGAGCGCGGCCAGCCAGGGTGGGCTCGCGCCGTCCGCCGCGTGCCGGCCGAGCTCCGCGGCCGCCCGGTCCGCGGCGTCGACGTCGCGGGCCTCGAGGAACACCTCGACGCAGGCCGGCAGCAGCAGGCACCGGGCGAGCGGGTCCGCCGCCTCCTCCAGCGCCCGGCGCAGCGCGGCGGCGGCCGTCCCGGCGTCCCCCTCGGCCAGGTGCAGGAGCGCCAGGCCGGGCTGTGGGTCCTGCCCGTGCTCGTGGGCCCGGCGGTAGGACTCCCGCGCCTCGTCGAGATCACCGCACAGCCGCCGCAGCTCAGCGAGCTGGTAGAACGCCATGCCCAGGGCAGGCTGCTCCTCGGGCTCGGTGAGCCGCCGCACCGCCCGATCCGCCTCGGCGCGCGCCCCTGGCCAGTCCCCCTGGTGCTGCAGCACCCGTGACCGGTGGACGAGGCACTCTCCGCGGAAGGGCACCAGGTCGGGCTGCCGGTCGCACCAGCGGCTCAGGGCCGCCGTCCACTCCTCCGCCCGCCGCAGGTCGAACCGCGCCTGGCACACCCAGATGACGGTGCAGTAGGTGATCCCCGTCGGGATGTCCGAGACCTCCCCGCCGGTCACCGCGAGCATCACCTCGTCGAGCGCGGCAACCCCCTCGGCCGCCCGTCCCAGCAGGACCAGGGCCTGCCCCCGGCCCATCAGGCCGAGCGCCGCCAGGTCCGCCTCGTGCTCGAGCTCGCCGGTCGTGTGGGCCGCGGTGAACCCCTCCAGCGCCTCCTCCGCCCGCCCGGCGTACAGCGCTCCGAGAGCGCCGGCCACCCGGAGGTATCCCGCCAGGACGCCCTCGCCGGACGCGGGCACGAGCCGCTGCAGCCGCCCGAACCAGCCGCTCCCCTCGGCGTGGTGGCCGCGGTAGACGAAGTTCATCCCCGCCCAGAACGCGCATCTGCCCGCGTCCTCCGGCAGGCCGGCGTCGCGGAACGCCCGGTAGGCCTCCCCCAGGTACCGACATCCCTCGTCGTCGCCGCCGAGCGCCCAGGCGGCGATGCCGAGGTCGCGCAGCCCCCGGCCGGTCAGGGCCCCCGCGCCCTCGGCGGCCGAGAGATCCTTGTAGGCGGCGGACCAGTCCTGACGCACGACGGCGGCACGTCCCCGGTCGGCGAGCTGCTCGACGCCCATCCCCGCTCCTCGCGGCGGCCTGCGTCCGGACGCCGGGATGCCCATCCGTCCGGGCGCCGGAACGGTCGCCCTCAGGTTACGCCGGTCGTCCGCCCGAGCCACCGGTCCAGGGCCGCGACGGTCAGCCGGATCACCTCGTCCAGGGTCCCGGGCTCCTCGAACAGGTGCGTCGCACCGGGGACGACGGCGATCTCCACCGGGCCGCCCAGCGCGGCGGCCGCCTGCCGGTTGAGCTCGAGCACCTGGCGGTCCTCTCCACCGACCACCAGCAGCACGGGCACCCGGACGCGGCCGAGCGCCTCGCCGGCCAGATCCGGCCGCCCGCCGCGGGAGACGACGCCGACGACGGCCGGGCGCTCCGCTGCCGCGATCAGCGCCGCCGCCGCGCCGGTGCTCGCCCCGAAGGTGACGACGGGCAGGTCGCCGCCGTGCCGCGCCGTCCACCAGTCCACCGCCGCGGCCAGGCGCGTGGCCAGCAGCCCGATGTCGAACCGGAGCTCCCGGGTGCGCAGGTCGACCTGTTCCTCCTCCTGCGTCAGCAGGTCCATCAGCAGCGTCGCGTGACCGGCGCCGCGCAGCGCCTCCGCGACGTAGCGGTTGCGGGGGCTGCGGCGCCCGCTGCCCGAGCCGTGGGCGAAGACCACGACGGAGCGCGCGTGCGCGGGGACGGCGAGGTCGGCGTCGAGCGCGGCCGCGCCCACCGGGATCCGGACCGCCTCCTCGTGGGTGCCGCCGCCCGCCTCCCCCCGGGCGCGGCCGCCCGCATCCTCGCGGGCACCGCCCCCGTCCGCCGGACGCCCGACGGCCAGGGCGTCCCGCACCTCGGCGTCCGAGGTCTGGGAGAAGTCGTAGTACCCCTGCCCGACCCCGTAGAACGGCTCGGGCGCCCAGGCGC
The DNA here is from genome assembly GCF_039537705.1 of Georgenia daeguensis. Lineage (NCBI taxonomy): Bacteria > Bacillati > Actinomycetota > Actinomycetes > Allobogoriellales > Allobogoriellaceae > Georgenia > Georgenia daeguensis. The sequence continues at coordinate 60,437 of NZ_BAABBA010000016.1, read as the reverse complement.
AGACCACCTCGTCCGCCTCCCGGGCGACCAGCGCGCAACTGGACGCCGACCCGACCGGCACCCCGACCACCAGCCGTGCCGGCTCCTCGCGGCGGAGCGCGGCGATGGCGGCACGCACCGAGGAACCGGTGGCGAGCCCGTCGTCGACGATCAGGGCGGTCCTGCCGCGCACCTGCAGCCGCGGGCGGTCACCGCGGTAGAGCTTCTCGCGGCGGTGGAGCTCGGCCGTCTCGGCGGTGAGGACCCGGTGGAAGGCCTCCTCGCCGACACCGGTGTGCGCGAGGACGGTCTCGTTGCGCACCACCACGATGGACTCCCCGACCCCGGTGATCGCACCCATGGCGAGCTCCGGCTGCCCGGGCACGCCGAGCTTGCGCACCACCACCACGTCGAGCGGCGCCCCGAGCGCCCGGGCGACGATCGCGGCCACGGGGACGCCGCCGCGGGGCAACCCGAGCACGACGACGTCGTCCCGCCCGGCGTAGTCCCCCAGCAGGTCCGCGAGCACCCACCCCGCCTCACGGCGGTCCGCGTACGGCTCTCGGGTCATGGCTCCGTCCCCTCCCCACGGGTGACTAGCCGGCCGGCTCCTGGTAGAGCCCGAACGGTGAGCCCTGGTCGTCCCGGCACAGCACGAAGCGGCCGTACGTGCCGCGCACCTCCTCGTCCCCCTCGAGGTCGGTGCCGTCCACCGACCCGCCGAGATCACGGACCCTCCCGACGGCCACGTCGATGTCGTCCACCCTGAAGAACAGGTACGGGGAGGCGCCCGCGTCGCCGCCGTGGATGCCGCCCGGCACGTCGGGCGTGGTGATCAGGCCGCCGTCACCGCCTGAGGGGCCGGGCGAGAACGTCCAGCCGAACAGCGACTCGTAGAACCTCCGGCCCCGGGCGGCGTCTCCGACGCCGAGCTCGAAAAAGGCCAGCTCTCCGGACATCGTCGTCCCTTCCGTCGTGCGGACCACGCTACGGAGGTCCGCCTGGCCCGGCAAGGGTTCCGGCCGACGGCGCGGCCGCGCGCCCGTGGGCCGCGACGGTCGTCGGAACATACCCATATCGGGCGTGGGCGGTCCCGGGTACGGTGGGGGACGGCGACGGGGCCAGGCCACGAACCGGGGACGACAAGCTCCCGCCCCGACGCCGTGCCCGAACCGGCGTGCGGGGCGATCCCCCGGCACGTGATGCGAAGGAGCGTCAAGGGATGGAACTGCAGGGTTGTGCCGCCGTCGTCACCGGCGGGGCCTCCGGGATGGGGGCCGCCACCGTGGCCGCCCTGGCCGAGGGCGGAGCCGCCGTGTTCGCCGTCGATCTGCCCGCCGCGCTCGAGCGGGCCACGCTGCGCGACGGCGTGGAGTACCTGGCGGCGGACGTGACCGACCACGAGGAGCTCGCCGCCGCCGTCGCCACTGCCGCGGACGGCCCGGCGCCGCTGCGGGTCGCGGTGAGCTGCGCCGGCATCGCCCCGGCCGCCCGGCTGCTCGGGAAGCAGGGGGTCCACGACCCCGCCCTGTTCGCCAGGGTCGTCGCCGTCAACCTCGTGGGCACGTTCCACCTGCTCGCCCTCGCGGCCGAGCGGATCGCCGCCACGGAGCCCGATGGCGCGGGTCAGCGCGGCGTCATCATGAGCACCGCGTCGGTGGCGGCCTTCGAGGGGCAGGTCGGCCAGGTGGCGTACGCGGCCTCCAAGGGCGGCGTCGTCGGCCTGACGCTGCCCGCCGCGCGGGACCTCGCGCAGCACGGCATCCGGGTCTGCACCATCGCCCCGGGGCTCGTGGACACCCCGATGATGGGGCAGATCGACGAGGAGTTCCGCGCCCGGCTGGCCGCCGGCGTGCCGTTCCCGCAGCGGCTCGCACGGCCCGACGAGTACGCGAAGCTCGTGCTCGCGATCGTCGACCACGACTACCTCAACGGCGAGACTGTCCGCATGGACGGCGCCCTGCGCATGGCACCGCGCTGAGGGGGCGAGGATGACCGACACCCTGCCCCGCGCCTCGTCCGCCGCCGGGCCCACCGACCGACCCACGCCCAGCCTGCCCGCGCGGGCGGCCGGCGCCTTCGCGGACCTGGACCTCCTCGGCGTCGCCGAGCTGCTCCCCGCCGCCGAGCGCGCCCGCCTGGGCGTCCTGCACGACCTCCTGCAGGCCCAGGTGCGCCGCCCGTCCGTCGGGTACTGGAACCGCGAGGAGTTCGCCGCCGACCTGCTGCCGGTCCTGGCCGGGGCCGGCCTCGGCGGCCTGCAGCTCGAGCCCGTGAGCGCGCTGTTCCGCGGCCTCGTCCACGCCGAGGTCGCCCGCGCCGACCTCTCGCTGTCCACCGTGGTGGGTGTGCACAACGAGCTGGTCGTCGGCCTGATCGCCGCGCTCGGCTCGCCGGAGCAGCGCCGCGAGCTCCTGCCGCGCCTCGCGACCATGGAGCTGCTGGGCGCCTTCGCGCTCACCGAGCCCGAGCACGGCTCCGACGTCGCCGGGGGCCTGGCCACGACCGCGCGGCGCGAGGGGGCGCACTGGGTGCTCGACGGCGCCAAGCGGTGGATCGGGCTCGCCACCGTCGCCGACTTCGCCGTGGTGTGGGCCCGGGACGTGGCCGACGGCCAGGTCGGGGCCTTCCTCGTGGAGACCGGCCGGCCCGGCTTCCGCGCGGAGCTGATCCGCAACAAGATCGGCCTGCGCATCATGCCCAACGCCGACGTGACTCTCGACGGCGTGCGGGTGCCCGAGCGCAACCGGCTGCCCGGGGCGGTGGGCTTCGCCGCCGTCAACACCGTCCTGCGGCACTCCCGCGCCTGGGTGGGCTGGCAGGCGGTGGGCCTGCAGCTCGCCGCGCTCGACGTCGCCCGCGCCTACGCACTCGACCGCCAGCAGTTCGGCCGGCCGCTCGCCGCCTTCCAGCTGGTGCAGCACTCGCTCGCCCGGATGGCCGGCAACGCCGCGTCGTCGCTCGGCCTCATGGTGCAGGTGGCGCGGCTGCAGGACGCGGGGTCGCTGGAGATGGGGCACGCCGCGCTGGTCAAGGCCACGTGCACCGCCCACGCCCGCGAGACGGTGGCGCTGGGGCGCGGCCTGCTCGGCGGGAACGGGATGACCACCGACTACGAGATGGCCAAGCTGTTCGGAGACGCCGAGGCCATGTACACCTACGAGGGCACGCAGGAGGTCAACCAGCTCATCGTCGGGCGGGCGCTGACGGGGGTGTCGGCCTTCGCCTGAGGCGCGTGCGTCCTCCACGCCGCACCGCCGGCGCTCGCTACGACCGAGGGGTCTCGACGGTGCTCACCACGGTGACGTGGCTGGGTCCGGCGGGGGTGGAGCTGAACCCGAAGCGGGCGGGCGGGTCGACGGGGCGCAGGTCGCCGAGGTCGGTGCCGTCCCACCGCAGCCGGGCGGCGGCGACGCGGTGGAGGTCCCGGGCGGCGTACCACTCGCGCCGCCCGCCGCCGGCGGTCCCGAGGGTGCGCACGCCGGGCAGCACGACGCCGGCGACGCGGTCCGTCAGGCGTGCCCAGCCCGGGCTCTCGGACAGCGGGGCGGGGACGGATCGCAGCAGGTGGCCGAGCGCGGTGCGCCGGCCGACGACGAACCAGAGGTCCAGCGGTCCGGCACGGACGGCGTAGCGGGCGCCGCCGACCGAGACGGTCACGGGTACGGTCACGACCTCGTCGAAGACGTAGGTGGCGGCCACGAACTCCGCCACGCGGTCGTCCGGGGCGAGCAGGAGCCGGTGCCCGTCCGCGCGCTCGACCATGACGTCGGCGAACGGGCCGAACGGCGAGACCGGCCAGTGCCCGACCACGGCGCGGGTGCCCTCGCGCGTCCCGAGGCCGGTGATGCTGCCGGCGAAGCGCCAGCGCGTGGGGCGGCCTGCAGCCGGTCGGGGACGCATCGGCCCACCGTAACGAGCACCGCAACCCGCCGCCCGGCGCACGATGGGAAACATGAGGGCGCCCAGGGTCGTCACGCACAACGTCGTCTCGGTCGACGGGCGCCTGACGATCGCGCCGGGCGTGAGCCTGCTGGCCGGTGACGCCCGCTGGGACGCCGTCGCGGCCGGAGTCGGGGACCCGTACGCCTGGGTCCGGCGTACCCACGACCCGGACGTCCTTCTCGAGGGAAGCGGCTCGTTCGTGCCCTCGCCCGGCGTGGACGGGTCCGCCCCGCCCGAGGCGCCCGGGCGCGGCGGGAGCGCCGCCGACGCCGACGACGCCTTCCTCCCCGCTGCGGTGGTGGACGTTCCCGGTCGGCGCTGGTTCACCGTCGTCGACGGGCGGGGCCGGGTCGATCTGCGGTACGCCGAGCTGTCCGAGCCCGGCTGGGCGGGGTGGCACGCGCTCGTGCTGACCAGCCGCGCCGCGCCGGGCGCGCACCTGGCACGGCTGCGCGACCAAGGGATCCCCTACCTCGTGGTGGGCGGGCCCCGGGTGGACCTGGCGCGGGCGCTCGGCGTGCTCGCGCGGCGCCTGGGCGTGCGGACGGTGGTGAGCACTGGCGGGGGCCGCCTGGGCGGTGCCCTCCTGCGCGCGGGGCTCGTCGACGAGGTGGACCTGGAGGTGCTGCCTGCCGCGATCGGCGGCCGCGGCACGCCGTCCCTCTTCGACGCCCCGCCGCTCCGCCCCGGCGAGTGGCCGGTGCGGCTGGACCTCATCTCGGTGGAGGAGCCGGGCGGCGGACGGCTCCGGCTGCGCTACGCCGTCCGCGGTCCGGCAGGACCGTGAACCGCGCCCCCGGACCGGCCGTCCGGGCAGGGCACATGGTGCGATACGTGATCAGCGGACGGTGATCGAGCGGGTGTCCGTCATGGGCGTCCCGCCCGCGCCGCCGGACGGATCGTCCTCGGAGATCTCGACGACGTAGCTGCCGGGCTCGAGCTCCACCTCGAAGGAGAAGGGAGCGAACTCCTGCCCCGCGGTCGTCATCGTGAAGCCGGAGGCCACCGCGGCACCCTCGGGCGTCAGGACCCGCCAGGGCACGTTCGCCTCGAACGCGTTCGCCTCGCCGCTGACGGTGACCGGGGAGGTCACCTCGGCGCCCTCGACGGGCCGGTCGATCTGGACCAGGACGCGCACCTCCGCCGGGTCCGCGGGCGCGACTGGCTCGTCCCACGTCAGGACGCCCCAGAGCTCGCCGGCCGGCTCGCCGTCGATCAGCAGCTGGACGGACGCGTCCTGCCCGGCCGCCTCGACGACGGTGTGCACGAGCTGCTGAACCATCAGGGCCGCGGCCTCCGAGCCCGCGTTCGCGGTGCGCGCGTCCTCGGAGAGGTCGACCGTGATCGTCCCCTGGTCCTGCTCGACCGAGAGCACCTCGGTGCCCGGGTTCCACGTCGTGGCGTAGTCGGGGTCCGTGGGTCCCTCGATCATCGCCTCCACGGCGCCCACCAGCGGGTCGCCGGCGACCTCCCGGAGCTCGCGCGCGAGCCGGAACCCCGTGCGGGTGTCGACGAGGTAGTAGACAGCCACCTCGGAGGGGGCCGGCTCCTCGGACGTCGCCGTGGGCGCGGGGGTCGAGGTCGGCGCGGCGGTGGGGCTCGGCGCGGTCGGGGGCGCCGTCGTCCCCGGGTCCGGGGTCGGCCCGGCGCCGCCCCCGCAGCCGGTCACCAGGGCGAGCGCGGCGACGGCGGAGACGGACCAGGACCTCCGGCCCGAGCCGGGCCGGTGCGGGTGGCCGGGCAGGGCCGGCGTGGGCAGCGTCATGACCGCCTCCTCCGAGCGTGCGGCGCACCGTCGCGCCGCTGCCTGAGTGTCTCACCGGTGCTGCCGTCCCCGGGTCTCGATCGGGTCACGCCGCCGTGCGCGAGACCGGGCTTCGCCGCGCGGGGCGCGCCTGCACGTGATAGACCACTGCATCGCTCCGTCCAGCGAGGAGGCTGACCATGGCCGGCGAGACGATCGGTGTCCGCGAGGAGTTCAACACCGGCAGGGTGGTGCTGCTGGCCGCCGTCGCGGCCCTGGGCGGGTTCCTCTTCGGCTTCGACACCGCGGTGATCAACGGCACGGTCGTCGCGGTCCGCGAGCAGTTCGGGATGGGCGCGGGGCTGACGGGCTTCGTCGTCTCCTCCGCCCTGCTGGGGTGCATCGTCGGCGCCTACCTCGCCGGGCGGCTGGCCGACCGCTGGGGGCGCATCCGGGTCATGGTGCTCGCCGCCGTCCTGTTCAGCGTCAGCGCGCTCGGCTCCGGCATCGCGTTCGGCCCCTGGGACCTCATCGTGTGGCGCGTGGTCGGCGGCCTCGGCGTCGGGGCCGCCTCGGTCATCGCGCCGGCGTACATCGCGGAGATCTCGCCGGCAGCGGTGCGGGGACGACTCGGGTCGCTGCAGCAGCTGGCGATCGTCACCGGCATCTTCGTCGCCCTCCTCTCCGACGCGTTCCTCGCCGGCGTCGCCGGCGGGGCGGCGGAGGAGCTCTGGCTCGGCCAGGAGGCGTGGCGCTGGATGTTCTGGGCCGAGCTGGTGCCCGCCGTCGCCTACGGGGTGCTGTCCCTGCAGATCCCGGAGTCGCCGCGCTACCTCGTGGCCAAGGGGCAGCACGAGCAGGCGCACGCCGTGCTCAGCCAGGTCCTCACCACCGGAGTGCGCGAGCGGATCGAGGAGATCCGCCGAACGCTCCGGGAGGAGCGCCGGACCTCGTTCGCCGACCTGCGCAAGCCCGGCGGGGGCGGCCTGCTGCCCATCGTCTGGATCGGCATCGCCCTGTCCGTGTTCCAGCAGTTCGTGGGCATCAACGTGATCTTCTACTACTCCTCCACGCTGTGGCAGTCGGTGGGGTTCACCGAGGCTGACGCCCTCACGCAGACGGTCATCACGTCGGTGACGAACATCGTGGTGACGGTGGTCGCCATCGCGCTCATCGACCGCATCGGCCGCCGCAAGCTCCTGCTCATCGGCTCGGCGGGCATGTTCGTGACGCTCGGCCTCCTCGCCGTCGTGTTCGGCACCGCGGACCTCGTGGAGAACGCGCAAGGCGTGCTCGAGCCGGTGCTCGGCGACACCCAGGGGGTGATCGCCCTGCTCGCCGCCAACGGCTTCGTCGTCTTCTTCGGGATGTCCTGGGGGCCGGCGGTGTGGGTGCTGCTCGGCGAGATGTTCAACAACCGGATCCGGGGCACCGCGCTGGGGCTCGCGGCCGCCGCGCAGTGGCTGGCGAACTTCGCGATCTCGACGTCCTTCCCCAAGATGGCGGAGATCGGGCTGTCGTTCGCGTACGGCTTCTACACGGCCTGCGCGCTGCTCTCCTTCTTCTTCGTGCTGAGGTTCGTGCCGGAGACGAGGGGCCGCCAGCTCGAGGACATGTAGGTACCGGGCTACGCCGCGACGCCCTGCCCGCCGGCCCGTGACGGTGGCGGAGGGCGGCGCGAGGAGGACCGCGCCGGTGAGGGCGACGCGAGGGCGAGGGCGACGCGACGGTGCGAGTCAGTCACGCCGACGAGAGGCGTTCGCGGGGTTTCTGACGGGCAGTTCCACGGTGAAGACCGCACCACGGCCGGCCCCCTCGCTCTCGACCGTCACCCGGCCGCCGTGGGCGCGTGCGATGGACCGCACGATCGCGAGGCCCACGCCGGACCCCCCGTGCGCGCGGTCACGGGCGGAGTCCGCGCGGTAGAACCGTTCGAACACGTGGGACAGGTGCTCGGCGGCGATCCCCGTCCCGGTGTCGGCGACCCGCAGCCGGACGACGCCGCCCGCGCGCTCCGCGCCGGCCTCCACCCGCCCCCCGGTGGGGGTGTGGCGCAGGGCGTTGTCGAGCAGGTTCGTCAGGAGCTGGCCCAGCCGGTCCGGGTCGGCCATCAGGACCGTGCGCCGGGCGTCGTCGGGCGCACGGACCGTGAGCTCGACCCCCTCGGCGGCGTAGCGCGCGCCCGCCTGGGTGACGGCGGCACTGACGAGCTCACCCACCTCGACGGGTTCCCGGCGCATGCTCAGCCGCCCCTCCTCCGCCGTCGTGACCAGGCTGATGTCCTCCGCGAGGCGGGCGAGACGGCCGACCTGCTCACGCATCATGACCAGCGTGCCGGCGTCGGCGCGCTCGAACCCGTCCTGGATCGCCTCGAGGTAGGCGTCCAGGGTCGCCACCGGCGTGCGCATCTCGTGGGCCAGGTCAGCCAGCAGCCGGGTGCGGGTCTGCTCGATCCGCTCCAGGTCCGTGGCCATGGTGTTGAAGGCTCGCGCGAGATCGTCGAACTCCGCCCCCATGCCGACCTCGGGCACCCGGACGGCGTAGTCACCGTCGGCCACGCGACCGGCTGCCTGGCGGACGCTCCCGAGCGACCGCGCGATCCGCCGGGTCAGGAAGACGCTGACGACCACGGACGTGGCGAGCCCTGCGAGGAGAGCGAGGGAGAGCGAGATCGCGGAGGCGTCGTCGAAGGCCCTCTCCGCGTGCTCGACGACGTTGTCCTCCCCGCCGGCCAGGAGCAGGTGGTCGTGGAACAGCACGGGGCCGATGACGACGGCGATCGCGAGCGCGGTCGAGGCCGCGACGAGCACGACCGCGATGATCGCCGCGAGCAGCCGCGCGCCGAGCCCCCAGCGGCTCAGCGGCCTCACTCGCCCGTGCCCATCCGGTAGCCGACGCCCCGGACCGTCCTGATGAACCTGGGCTCCGCGGGCGGGTCCCCGAGCTTGCGGCGCACGTGCCCGATGTGGACGTCCACGAGGTGCTCGTCGCCGACCCAGCCGGGGCCCCAGACCGCCTCCACGAGCTGGTGGCGGCTGAAGACCATCCGCGGGTTCGTCGCCAGGGCGGCGAGGACGTCGAACTCGGTGCGGGTGAGCTCCACCGGCGAGCCGTCGACGTGCACCTCCCGGCCGCCGACGTCGAGGGTGAGGCTGCCGAACGACAGGGGCTCCGGGACGTCGCGCGCGGCGTCGACCGGCTGCCTCGGCCGGCGCAGCATCGCCCGGACCCGCGCCATCAGCTCGCGCGGACTGAAGGGTTTGGTGACGTAGTCGTCCGCCCCCACCGAGAGCCCGACCAGCTTGTCGACCTCCTCGGTGCGGGCGGTCAGCATCACGATGTAGCAGTCCGAGAAGGTGCGGACGGCGCGGCACACCTCGATCCCGTCCGTCCCGGGCAGCCCCAGGTCCAGCACCATCACGCCGGGGTCCCACTCGCGGGCCAGCTCGACGGCCTCCCGACCGTCGCCCGTGACGCGGACGTCGAAGCCGTCGCGCCGCAGGTAGCTGGCCACCACCTGAGCCAGCGGCGCCTCGTCGTCGACGACCAGGACCCGGGTCGCTCCCCGCGGGCCGGCCGAGGTCTCCGTCATCGCTCCATCTTCGTCCGCGACGCCGTCAGCCGTCAGAGGCTCTCCAGCATCTGCTCCATCTCGGCGATCTCGGCCTGCTGGTCGTCGATGATCTTCTGGGCCAGCTCCAGGGCCTGCGGGTTCTCGCCGTCGGCCAGCTCCGTCTCGGACATCTCGACCGCGCCCTGGTGGTGGGCGATCATCAGCTCGAGGAAGCGCTGGTCGAACTCGGCGCCGGAAAGACCCTCGAGCTCGGCCATGGCCTCCTCCTGGCTCATGCCCTCCATGTCCATGCCGCCGTGGCCCTCCATGCCGCCCATGGGCGCGGAGTCCTCGCCCCAGGCCTCCAGCCAGGACGTCATCTGCTCGATCTCAGGGCCCTGCGCTGCGGAGATGCCCTCCGCGAGGGTCCGGACCTCCTCCGACCCGGCCTTCTCCACCGCCAGGTCGGCCATCTCGATGGCACCCTCGTGGTGGACGATCATCATCTGCGCGAACATCGTGTCGGCGTCGTTGTGCGCGGCGTCAACCTCACCGTCGGCCGGGGCGCCCGACGACGTCGCGGTCGTGCCCGCGGTCGCCGTCGTCGTCTCCGCGACCGGATCGCCCGCCTCCTCGGTGCCGCCGCCGCACGCGGCCAGGGTCAGGGCGAGGGTGACGGCGCCACCAAGGGTCAGCAGACGGTTCTTGAGAGTCATAGGTCCTTCTTGATCGGGGTCTCATCGGCTGCGCCGGTGGGACCGGGTTCGTCGGGCGCGACCGAGCGCGGGTCGGCTCCCGGGTGCGCTCTCGAGTCAACAAGGTTCGCTCGAGCACCGCCAGCCACGTCCCCGAACTTCATCGACTCTTCATAGAAGGGTGCCCGGCCGGTCTGGCGCGGCCGCCAGGCGTCGCACCGGCGGCGTCGTCCGGCACGGGGTCGTCAGAGGCGCGAGGTGACCTCGTGCAGCAGCTGGCCCGGCTCCAGCCACATGGAGGGGTACTCGCCCTGCCACAGCTGGTTGCCCTCGCCGTCGATCAGCACGAAGCCGTGCCCGGGCAGGCCCTCGTGCATGCCGGTTCCCAGGGTGCCGTAGGCCTCGGAGACGGTGCCGTCGTCGAGGAGGTACGGCGTGGTCGCGCCGTAGCGCTGCATGTCGGCCAGCATCTGCTCGGCGGTGCTCATCACGACGGGCAGCACCGTGATCCCGGCCTCGGCGAACCCGGGCTCCTTCTCGATCTCGACCATCTGCACCGTGCAGGACGCGCACCCGGCACCCTCGTTGAAGTACAGCACCACCGGCGAGCCGCGGAGGTCGGACAGGCTGACGGTGCCGCCGGACGTGGTCGGCAGGGTGAAGTCGGGGGCCAGGCGGGTGCCCTCGGAGGACGTCTGGCGGGAGCTGGCCAGTCCGAGGGCCACGACGGCGACCACGACGAGCAGGCCGACGACCCAGGCGATGCGCCGGTGGCGTGCGCGGCGCGCAGCGACCGCGCTCTCCGCCCGTGCGCGCGCGGCGCGGGCCTGCGTCTTCCGCTCCTTGGCGGTCGGGCGGGGGGCGGTGGCGGAGGAGGTCATCGGGGCAGTCCTTCCGGGCGGTGCTCGTCGTGCTGGTCGGCCCAGGTGCCGGCCGTGCCCGCGTGGGCCTCGTGGCACGTCTCGGGCGCGGGCGTGTGGTCGCGGCGGCGGTCGCGGAGGGTGACGACGACGAAAGTTCCGGCGAGGGCCAGGAGGGCGAGGCCGAGAACCGGCTCGGGGACCGGCGCGAGCACCGTCTGGAGCCGGCCGAGGACGTCGGCGAGCCACTCACCGACCGCGGTCTGCATCGCCGTGCCACCGGTCATGCTCTCGCTGCCGGCCAGCGTGATCACCCAGACGCCCATGACCGTGAACCCGATCGCGACCGCCAGGTTGACCGTGCTGGTCGCCAGCACGCGCGAGCCGAGACGAACCTTGACCAGCCGGGCGCGGAAGAGCCTGCGCTCGCCGAGGCGGGTCCGGTCCCACACCAGTGCCATGACGAAGAGGGGGAAGACCATGCCGAAGACGTACGCCAGCCCCAGCACCACGCCGCCGGCCGCCGATCCCGAGAGCGCCGAGAGTGCCATGACGCCGGCGAGCACGGGGGCGCAGCAGCTGGAGGCGATCCCGGAGAACACCCCGAGCGCGAAGAAGCTCGCGGTGTCTCCCCGCGAGGTGTCCGGCGCCCGCAGGAACGAGGGCAGCGACCACATCTTCCCGGAGAGGGACAGGCCCGCCAGGGCGATCATCAGCAGGCCGCCGGCCCAGTAGAGCTGGGCGTGGTACTGGTTGATGGCGCCGGCGAGCATGCTGACGCCCAGCGTGATGGGCACGAGCACGAGCGCCAGCCCTGCCGCGAACACGAAGGTCAGGGGGAGCAGCCGCCAGAGCCGGTTCTTGACCGCCCCCGCGAGGTAGCTCGGCGCCAGGAACACGATGCAGCACGGGGCGAAGAGCGCGACCCCGCCGGCGAAGAACGCGGCGAGGACGCTGCCGGTCGCGAGGAGCTCGGTACCCACCGCTACTTCCCGACCGCTGCGGGGGCGGTGCGCCCCGCGGCACGGGCGGCCAGAAGCTTCTCGAGCTTCCGCCGCGGCAGCCGCCCCGCGCTGAAGAACACCCCGTCCACGAGCACGAGCGGATTCAGGGCCGGGCGGTGGACCGCGAGGAGGTGACGCCCCTCGGCGGAGTCGACGTCGACCGTTCGAACCTCGAGCCGGAACCGGCCGGCGAGGGTGCTGAGCGCTCGCTCCGCGTCGTCGCAGAAGTGGCAGGCGGGTGCGTGCACCACGGTGACCCTCACGTTCCGCTCGTCCTCGTCCACGTCGGTCCTCCACTCGGTTCGCGCCTGCTCGCGCGGGTGTCAACGCCCGAGTGGAAGCATCGGACCGCAGTGCCGGGGCGACGGTGGCCGTTCGGTCAAGAAATGATGAAGAAGGCGCCCGGAACCTCGGCGAGCCGGAGAGCCAGGCACCGAGGGATTCCCGTGCTGTCCGCGCGGAGGAACGGCCCGACCGGTATCTCCACCGCGCCCGCCGGTGTCACCCTCAGGTCATGGACAGCTCGCTGCTTGCACGCACCCTGGCTCTGCGATCCGCGTGGCGTTCCCGGGACGGCTGGAACCACGAGCGGCTGGCGGCCCACGACCGGCGCGCTCTGGAGGCGCTGCGGAACCACGCCTACACCCGCTCCCCGTTCTACCGCCGCCTGCACGCCGGTCTCGCCGCCGCCCCGCTGCGCGACCTCCCGGTCGTCACCAAGGCGGACCTCATGAGCTCGTTCGACGACGTCGTCACCGCCCCCGGGCTCCGGCTGGCCGACCTCGAGGAGCACCTGCGCAGCCTCACGGCGGAGCGCGGGGACCCAGGCAGGCCATGGCGAGGGCGCTGGTGGGTGGCCGCCACCGCGGGCACCACCGGCCGTCGGGGCGTGTTCGTCTGGAACCGCGCGGAGTGGGCGGCCGTCCTCGCCTCGTACGCACGGGCCAACGACTGGGCCGGGGTGCGCGTCGGCGTCCGTCACCCCTTGCGGGTGGCGGTCGTGAGCTCCCTGGTCCCCACTCACCAGTCGGCCGTCGTCGGCGCGTCGCTCCACTCCTCACTGGTGCCCACGCTGCGCCTCGACGCCACGGCGCCTCTCGACCAGACCGTCTCCGCGCTCAACGCCTTCGGACCGCGGCTGCTGGTCGGCTACCCCTCGGCGCTGCGCCCCCTGGCTGCCGAGCAGCGTGCGGGCCGGCTGCGCATCGCGCCGCAGGCGGTCATGTCGGCCTCGGAGGTCCTGAGCCCCGCCGTGGCCGCGGAGCTGGCGCAGGCCTGGGCCACCGAGCCGCACAACGTCTACGCGGCGACGGAGACCGCCGGGCTGGCCTCACCGTGCGAGCACCGCCGCATGCACCTCTACGAGGACCTGGTGATCTGCGAGGCGGTCGACGACGCCGGCGCGGAGGTACCGCCCGGGACGACGGGGTCGAGGCTCCTGGTGACGGTGCTCTTCTCACGCACGCTGCCGCTGATCCGGTACGAGTTGTCCGACCGTGTGGCGCTGAGCACGCGCCCCTGCCCGTGCGGGCGGCCGTTCAGGACCCTGGAGTGCGTCGAGGGCCGCCGGGAGGACGTCCTCTCGCTCCCCGGCGAGAGGCCCGGTCAGCGTGCACCCCAACGTCTTCCACGACGTCCTCGACGGCCTCCCGCTCACCGGCTGGCAGGTGGTCCAGGAGGCCGACGGTCTGCGGGTGCTGCTGACCGCCGGGCCGCGCCTCAGCACGAGCGGCGTGGAGGACCGGCTGGTCGAACGGCTCAGGAGCGCGGGCGCCCGCCGGACCCGGGTCAGGGTGGAGGTGGTGGGCGCCATCCCCAGGACGCCCCTGGGCAAGAGCCCGCTGGTACGTGCCCGGCCGCCGGACGGCTCGTAGCTGCACCCGACCGGCCGGGTACACCTGCGCGGGCCGACGGCGGCCGGGCGGTTGCCTGCGCCCTCTCAGCGACGAGCCATCTCGGCCTCGCGCGTGCGCGTGGCCGCGGACCTCGGGACCTGCGCCGCGCCGTGGGCGGCGGCGGTCGAGGCCTCGGGACTCAGGTCGAGCCGGCGCAGGATCTGGGCGTTGGCGGCGACGACGATGGTCGAGGCAGACATGAGCAGCGCACCGATCTCCACGGGCAGCACGAACCCCACCGGGGCGAGGATGCCGGCGGCCAGCGGGACGGCGGCGATGTTGTACCCGGCCGCCCACCACAGGTTCTGCTTCATCTTCCGGTACCCGGCGCGCGAGAGCTGGATGACCGAGAGCACCGAGCGCGGGTCGTCGGAGGCGAGGATGACGCCGGCCGAGGCGATCGCGACGTCCGTGCCGGCGCCGATGGCGATGCCGACGTCGGCCTGGGCGAGGGCCGGTGCGTCGTTGACGCCGTCGCCGACCATGGCGACGGTGCGTCCCTGCCGCTGCAGCTCGAGGACCTTCTCGCTCTTGTTCTCGGGGCGGACGCCCGCGAAGACCTGGTCGATGCCGATCTCGGCCGCGACGGCCCGGGCGACCGGTTCGGCGTCGCCGGTGATCATCACGACGTGGACGCCGAGGGCGTGCAGGGCGTCGACCGCCTCGCGGGACTCCTGGCGCACCTCGTCCTCCAGGGCCAGCGCCCCCGCCACCTGCCCGTCAACGAGCACGTGCAGGACGATCGCGCCCCGGTCGGACCACGCCACCGTCCGCGGCATCGGCTCCAGGCCGTGCTCGGCCAGCAGGTTGGGTCCGCCGACGGCGACCGTGCGCCCGTCCACGGTCGCCGTGACACCGACGGCGGTCGAGGCGGAGAAGTCGGTCGCGCGCAGCACGTCCAGCCCCCGTTCCTCCGCCGCGGCGGTGATGGCCCGGGCCAGCGGGTGCTCGCTGTCGGACTCGGCGGCCGCCGCGAGAGCGAGGAGCTCGTCCTGGCCCAGCCCGGTGGTCTCGACGTCGTGCAGGGCGGGCTCGCCCCTGGTGAGGGTGCCGGTCTTGTCGAAGAGGACGGCGTCGACCGTGCGCATGCGTTCCAGCGCCGCGCGGTCCTTGACCAGGACCCCGGCCCGGGCGGCGCGCTCGGTCGAGATCGACACCACGAGCGGGATCGCCAGGCCGAGAGCGTGGGGGCAGGCGATGACCAGGACGGTGATCGCCCTGACGACGGCGAAGTCGGGGCTGCCGACGGCGGACCACACGGCGATGGTGACGACCGCAGCCACCAGGGCGAACCAGAACAACCAGCCGGCGGCCCGGTCGGCGAGGAGCTGGGCACGGGTGGTGGAGGACTGCGCCTCGGCGACCAGCCGCTGGATGCCGGCCAGGGCGGTGTCGTCGCCGACGGCGTCGACCCGCACCCGCAGCGCGTTGTCCGTCGCCACGGTGCCGGCGACCACGTGGGCGCCGGTCTCGCGCCGCACGGGCCGCGACTCACCGGTGATCATCGACTCGTCGACGTCCGCGGCGCCGTCGACGACGGTCCCGTCGGCAGGGATGCGTCCGCCGGGCCGGACGATCACCACGTCGCCGAGCCGCAGGTCGGCGGGAGCGACGGTGACGACGCGGTCGCCGTCGACCTTCTCCGCCTGGTCCGGCAGGAGAGCGGCGAGGGCGTCCAGGGCCGAGGAGGTCTTGGCGAGCGCGCGCATCTCCAGCCAGTGGCCGAGCAGCATGATGACGACCAGGAGCGCCAGCTCCCACCAGAAGTCGAGCTCCGGCGAGAGGACGCCGAGCGTCGCCCCCCACGAGGCGACGAAGCCCACGGTGATCGCCATGCCGATGAGGAGCATCATCCCGGGCTTGCGGGCGCGGACCTCCGACACGGCGCCGGTCAGGAACGGGCGGCCGCCCCAGGCGTAGATGACCGTGCCCAGGACCGGCGCGACGTACGCCAGGCCGGGGATCTCCGGCAGTGAGTAGCCGAGCAGGTCCGCGAACATGCCGCTGAGCAGCACCGCGGGGACCGCAAGGACGAGGTTGATCCAGAAGAGGCGACGGAACATCCCGACGTGGTCCCCGTGGCCGCCGTGGCCACCGTGCCCGGCATGGGCGCCCTGGGCGCCGTGCGCGTCGTGCGCGTCGTGGGCGCCATGCCCGGCATGGGCGTCGTGCCCCGGGCGCCCCTGGTGCCCGTCGTCCTGGTGGTCGGCGCCCACCGCGACGGGCAGGTGCTGGCCCGCGTCGGCCAGCTGCCCGGCGTCGTGACCGCCGTGACGGTCATGCACCGGCGCCAGCGGGCCGTTGTCGTCGTGACCGCCGTGACGGTCGTGCACCGGGGTCTCCGCGCCGGTGTCGCCGTGGTCGTGGTGCCTGTGCTCAGTGCTGTTCATCGCCCGAGGCCTCCTGCCTGTCCCCTTATTGATACCCCCATGGGGTATGCGGCACAACCCCCCGCGTGCGCGCCGTGTTCCCGATTTCCGAAAGTTCGTCATTTCTTCATCCGGGCCGTAGCCCGCCGGGAGGCGCTGCCCGCCGAGAGGGCGACGCGTGGGTGACACGGCGGTGACGGTCGTGTCATAGCCGCCAGGACACAATGTGGGCGCCGGGGACCGCGCGACATCGGGGTCGCGCACCTGGGGACGACCGCCGAGCGGGCGCTCCACGTTCCTGGGCGAGCCCGCCTCGGCCGACCACCGAAGGAGGAAGTCATGCGGAGAGCGATGATGGCCAGCGCCGCATCTGCCGGGATCCTGCTGGCGACGGGCGGGATATTGAGCTTCGGCGGGGACGGCGACCACGGGGGCGGTCACGGCCACCACCACGGCGGCTGGGACCTGTCCGGAACCTTCCGCGACGACGACGGCGACTCGCTCGGCAGGGTCCGGATCGACACCGACGACGGCAGGACCCGCGTCGCGGTCCGGGTCAGCGACCTGGAGCCGGGCTTCCACGCGTTCCACGTCCACGGGATCGGGAAGTGCGAGCCGGACAGCGCGAACCCGTCAGACCCCGAGCAGGTGGGCGACTTCCTCTCCGCCGGTGGCCACCTCGGTGCCGGGGAGGCCGACCACGGTCAGCACATCGGTGACCTGCCGTCGCTGTTCGTCGACGAGGACGGGCGGGCGACGCTGACGTTCGAGACCGACGCCTTCGACGAGGACGACCTGCTCGACGACGACGGGAGCGCCGTCATGATCCACGCGGGCCGGGACAACTTCGCCAACATCCCGGAGCGCTACGCGCCTGACGGACCGGACGCGACGACCCGCGCCACCGGGGACGCCGGCGGACGGGTGGCCTGCGCCGTCGTCGCGGACTAGGAGCCCGCTCCGCAGCACGAAGGGCGGCTGCCGCTATGGGCGCGCGGGTTCGTGGGCGGGGTCGATGTTGAAGTTGTCGCGGAAGGCGTTGTCGGGGTCGTAGCGACGCTTGAGGTCGCGCAGCCGGTCGAGGGTCCGGGGCGGGTAGGCCTCGAGGAGCCGCTCCGGGCGGGTGTCGGTCTCGAAGCTGGCGTACAGGCCGGTGAAGTGCCGGCGCATCGCGTCCCAGATCGGGTCCAGGCGGGTGCGGCTGGCGCCCATGGCGACGACCTGGAAGTTCGCCGAGCGGTGCGCGAAGGCGGTGGCGTCGGGGGCGACGTCGGCGATCGCGCCGCCCATGGCGCGGATCTGGAACCAGTAGGACTCCCCGCTGGCGATGAGGCGGGCGGCGTCAGCCGCGAACTCGGGCGTGAGGTGCTCGAGCAGACCGGTGCGGCTGATCGGTTCGCCCTGGCCGGCGTGCATGCCCTCGGGCGGGGTGACGATGCCGGTGTAGGGGGTGATCTGGACCTGCTGGCCCACGAGCGGGCCGAGGCCGGCGAAGGGCCGGAGCCGGGCGAGGATGGTGTCGGGGTCGTCGGAGTCGATGACGGTCATGGTCTGGGCGATCACGCGCCCGTCGCGGGGGCGGCCGATGATGAGGAAGCTGGTCAGGTCCCGCGGTGCGGCCTCGACGGCGGCGCCCCAGCTCTCCAGGAAGGCTGCGGTGTCCGTGGCGTCGAAGATGAGCTGGGCGTAGCCGAGGTCGCCGACCTCGTCGGCCTGGAACTCGAAGGCGGTGACGATGCCGAAGTTGAACCCCGCCCCGCGGATGGCCCAGAACAGGTCGGGGCTCTCGGTCTCGCTGGTGCGGACGAGGCTGCCGTCGGCGAGCACGATCTCGGCGGCGCGGAGGTGGTCGATGGTCAGGCCGTGCTGGCGGCCGAGGAAGCCGATGCCGCCGGTGGTGGCCAGGCCGCCCACGCCGACGCCGCCGTAGTCACCGGAGCTGAGCGCCCAGCCGCGGGGCTGGAGGGCCTCGGCGACGTCGCCCCAGCGGGCGCCGGCCTCGATCCGGACCAGGCGGGTGGTCTCGTCGAGGACGTCGATCCGATTCATGGGCGACAGATCGATGATGATGCCGCCGTTGTTGGTGGAGCGCCCGGAGATGCCGTGGCCGCCGCTGCGGACGGACAGGGGCACGGGCTGGGCGCGGGCGAACGTCAGGGCGTCGGCGACCTCGGCGGCGTCGTGGACCCGGAGCACCAACCCGGGTGACCCGCCGCGCATGTACCCCGACCGGACGGTCGGGTAGGCGGCGTCACCGGGCTCGACGGCGCCGCCGCGCAGCCCGGCCGGAAGATGGTCGTAGTCGATGCCCTCGCGCCGCCTGGCCCGGATACGGATGCTGGGCACGACGCCGACCGGGGTTCCCCGGGTGGCGCGCTCGGTGTCGACGGCCTCGCGCAGGGCGGGGGCGACCTCGCCGGCGAAGCGGCGCAGCGCCTCCGGGTCGTCGGAGGCGAGGATGATGGTGCCGGCGCCGTCCTCGACGACGTGCGGCAGCAGCTCCTCGACCCACTGCTCCGCGGGTCCGGTGAGGAACCCGCCCGGTGTCGGGGTGAAGCGGCCGGAGACGTTGACGATGCGGCGGATCTCGCGGGGGTCGCGGCCGGCCGCGGTGGCGGCGGCGTCGATGCGGGCGTTGCCGGCGGCGAGGTCACGCAGGCCCGCGGTGGCGCCGGGGACGATCCAGCCGTCGGCCCGCTCGCCGATCAGCCGGAGCATGCGGGGCTTGCCCCCGCCGACCCAGACGGGGATGTTGTGCGCGGGGGCCGGGCCGCGCTCGGCACCCTGCAGACGGTAGTGCTCACCGACGTGACTCAGCGGGGACCGGGAGTCGGCGGCCCAGATACCGCGGACGACGTCGATCGCCTCCGCCAGGGCGTCGACCGACTCCCCGGGGTCCAGGCGGGGGACGCCCATGGCCGCCATCGCGTCCCAGAAGAAGCCGGCGCCGAGCGCGAGCTCGACCCGGCCGCGGGACATCAGGTCCAGACTCGCCGCGGCCCGGGCGACCACGGCGGGCGGGCGCATGGGGACGTTGAGGACGTTGGCCGCCAGGTGGATCCGCGTGGTCCTCGCAGCGACCCAGCTCAGCAGGGTCCAGGTGTCGTGGAAGCGGGGCTGGTAGGGGTGGTCCTGGAACGTGGCCAGGTCGTAGCCGAGGTCCTCGCTCAGGCGGGCGAGGTCGACCGGGGCCTGCGGCCGGTCGTTCGTCGGCGTGATGAAGGTGCCGAACTGCAGGGGGTGGCCGTAGTCCACGAACGTCTCTCTCTTGTCTCGGTGGGGGTCAGCTGCCGGCGCGGAAGAAGCTCGACCCGGTCGCAGCCGCGGGGGCCGCTGCCCGCTCGGCGGCGACGAGCTCGCGCAGGGCGGGCGCGACCTCCTGGGCGAAGAGCGTCAGGGTGGTGGGGTCGTCGCCCATGAGGATGTAGCCGCTGAAGCCGTACTGCAGGGTCAGGGCGGCGAGCTGCTGGACCCACTGCTCGGGCGGGCCGACCAGGAGGCGGTTGCTCGACTCGGGGGTGAACTGGCCGCCGATGTTCAGGAAGCGGCGCACGGCGCGCGGGTCGCGGCCGGCCTCGGTGGCGGCCTGGTCGATGGTCGCGTTGGCGTCGGAGAGGTCCTGCAGGCTCTTGATGTAGCCCAGTGACGGCAGCCAGCCGTCGGCCTGGCGTCCGGTCAGGCGCAGCATGCGGGGCTTGTAGGCGCCGATCCAGATGCCGATGTCGTGGGCCGGCGCCGGTCCGCGCTTGGCGCCGTCGACCCGGTAGTGGGTGCCGTCGACCACGAACCGCTCGCGGTTCCCGGTGTCCCAGGTGCCGCGGATGATGTCGATCGCCTCGCTCAGGGCGTCGACCCCCTGGCCGGCCGTGAGCCGCCGGCCGCCCATGGCCTCGATGGCGTCCCAGAAGCCGCCGGCGCCCAGGCCGAGCTCGAACCGGCCGCCGCTGAGCAGGTCCAGACTCGCGGCCGCGCGGGCCAGCACCGCCGGGGGACGGAGCGGGAGGTTGGTGACGTTGGGGGCGACGTGGATGCGTTCGGTCTCGGCGGCGACCCAGCTCAGCAGGGTCCAGGTGTCGAGGAAGCCGGGCTGGTAGGGGTGGTCCTGGAAGGTGGCCAGGTCCAGGCCGAGCTGCTCGCTGAGCTGGGCCAGGCCGATCACCCGGTCCGGTGCGGCGTTGGTGGGGGTGATGAACGACCCGAACAGCAGGTCGTGTCCGTAGTCGGGCATGCTTCCTTCTTCCGTGGAGGTCTCGGTGCGCCGGGTCAGCGGGTCGGCTGGGCGGCGTCGGCGCGTTCGAGCAGCCGCTCGAGGGCGCGCCGGTCGTGCCGTCCGGTGAAGATCTCGGTCCCGGGCTCGAGGGCGACCCCGGCCGCCAGCGGCCCGGCGTCGACGGCGTCGAAGCCGAGGCGCTCGATCAGCTCCAGGACGCCGGCGCGGGCGGCGCCGTCGTCCCCGGCCACCGCCAGGGCGCGGCGGTCCGGTGTGCCGGCGGGGGCGTGGTCGGTCTCGAGCTCGTGGTAGCCGATGTGGTTCAGCGTCTTGACCAGCCGGGCGCCGGGCAGGTGGTCGGCGACCATCTCCGAGGAGGATCGAGCGACCCCGAGAGCGGGGATGTGCCCGTCGGTCTCGGCCCAGTAGTTCATCGCATCGACGACGACGCGGCCGGCGAGCATGTCCGGGTCAAGGGTGGCGTACCTGCGCAGCGGCACGGCCAGCACCACCAGGTCGCCCGTCCGGGCAGCCTCGGCCGCGGTGACGGCTCTCGCGCCGGGCGCCATCACCTCCACGATCAGGTCGATGTCGGCCGGGTCGCCCGACGCGGCGATCGCCACGTCGTGCCCGGTCCGCAGCGCCTGGCGGGCGATCGCCGTCCCTACCCGGCCGGCGCCCAGGATCCCGAGGGCGGGGCTCATGCCGGCACCTTGGTGCCGAGCTCGGCGTCGACCAGCGGCTTGACCTCGGTGCCGAGCAGCTCGACGGAGCGCAGGAAGTCGGCCTGGGGCAGATGCCCGATGTCGATCTGGAAGATCTGGCGCACATGACCCAGATCCCGGTGCAGCGCCACGATGCGGGCCGCGACCTCCTCAGCGTTGCCCACGAAGAAGGCGCCGTCCGGGGCGGTGTCGCGGTCGTAGACACGACGGTCGGGGCCACGCCACCCTCGGGTCGGGGCGAGGGCGGCCATCATGTTGCCCCAGTGGGTGAACCACAGGTCCCTCGCGCGCTGGCCGTCCTCGTGGACGAAACCGAGGTTCGCGACGGCGACCTTGATGCGCTCCTCGGGGTGCCCGGCGCGCCGGGCGGCGGTGCGGTACAGGTCCGCCAGTCCGGCGAAGCGGGCCGGCTGGCCGCCGATGATGCCGTAGGCGAGCGGCAGGCCCTGCTGGCCCGCGCGCATCGAGGAGGACGGGCTGCCGCCGGTGGCCCGCCACAGGGGCAGCCTGCCGGCGTCGGGCCGGGGCACCACGACCGCGTCGGTCAGCGGGGCGCGGAAGCGGCCCCGCCAGCTGATGGGCTCGTCCTCCCCCAGGTCGTTGAGCTGCATCAGCAGGGCCAGCTTCTCCTCGTACAGGGCGTCGTAGTCCTCGAGGGCGTAGCCGAAGAGCGGGAAGGACTCGATCGAGGAGCCGCGGCCCGCGGTGATCTCCGCCCGCCCGCCCGAGATCGCGTCCAGGGTCGCGAACTGCTGGAACACACGCACCGGGTCGTCGGTGCTCAGCACGGTCACCGACGAGCCCAGACGGATGTTGTCCGTGATCGTCGCGGCGCCGGCCAGCACCGTGGCGGCCGCCGACGCCGGCATCTGTCGGGTGTGATGCTCACCGATCCCGAAGTAGTCCAGGCCGACCTGGTCGGCCACCCGGATCGCCTCGAGCAGGTTGCGCTGCGCGTCGGCGGTGCTGCCGAGCCGCCCCGTCGCCGGGTCGCGCTGGACATCGCCGAAGCTGTAGATCCCGAGCTCCACGTCCCTGGTCCTTCCACTCTGCCGGCGACGGAACCTCCGCACCCCAGATGTGTTGCGGAACAGACGATATGCGCAGCCGACGTGTTGTGCAACCACTCAACGCGGGATAACATTCCGTCGGTGAGCACTCAGCGCCAGGACCGTGGACCCGGCGGCCACGCCGAGGACTTCGGCTGGTCCCTAGGCGTTCTTCTCCGCGCCTACCAGGACGCCATGAGTGGGGTTCTCGCAGACCTCCCGCACGGCCACCGCGGCTACCAGATCATCAGCACCGTGGTCCACGGCGACCAGCCCAGCCAGCTCGCCCTGGCCGCCCATCTCGGCATCGACCGGTCCGTGATGACCTACCTCATCGACGACCTCGTCGAGGCGGGCCTGGTCGAGCGCCGGCCCAACCCGGCCGACCGGCGGCAGCGCAAGATCGTGGCCACCGACGCCGGTACCCGGACGTTGGCCGAGCTCGAGCGGCGCGTCCAGGACGCCCAGGACGCTGTTCTCGCCCCGCTCGGCCCGGACGAGCGCGAGACCCTGTGCACCCTCGTGCGCCGGGTCGCCTGCGACGTCCGCGACATCGACACCCGCCAGGACCCCTGCGAGGTCGCAGACGAGCTGCTCGGTCCACGCCACCACGGGGTGGCGGCCAAGCGCTGACTCCTCCCCTCACAGGCCCGTGCGACGACCCGGCGGGCACTCCAGACGGGTGGTGGTGCCGCCGACCAGGGAAGATCCGGCACCACGTGCCGGAAACGGGACCCTGGAGGTAGTTGACGACCCGTCGGCGGCACCACGCGCCCACCCGCGAGCCGACGACGAGACTCCACAGCCACGTTCGAGGCCGCCTGGCCTCTGCACCTTCGGGGATCCGCGGGGACAGCCGCCACGGACGTGACCACCTGGACCGGCTCGTGGGCTACGCCGCCTCAGGCGACCCGGGCGATCCGTTTCGACAAGGCGGCCCTGACCGGCACCACGCACCGACTCTCGCCGCAGAGTCGCCGCGAAGTCTGCAGAGTGCCAGTCAGGGCCTTGCTCGGCACGACGACCTCAGAAGTCCCAGTCCTCGTCCTCGGTGTTCACGGCCTTGCCCATGACGTAGCTGGAGCCGGAGCCGGAGAAGAAGTCGTGGTTCTCGTCCGCGTTGGGGCTCAGCGCGGAGAGGATCGCCGGGCTGACGTTCGTCTGGTCCTTGGGGAACAGGCCCTCGTAGCCGAGGTTGTTCAGGGCCTTGTTCGCGTTGTACCGCAGGAACGCCTTGACGTCCTCCGTCAGCCCCAGCGGGTCGTACAGGTCCTCGGTGTACTGCTCCTCGTTCTCGTACAGCTCGAAGAGCAGCTCGAACGTGTAGTCCTTGAGCTCCTGGCGGCGCTCGGCGGACGCCTTCTCCAGGGCCCGTTGGAACTTGTAGCCGATGTAGTAGCCGTGGACGGCCTCGTCGCGGATGATCAGGCGGATCAGGTCCGCGGTGTTGGTCAGCTTGGCGTGGCTGGACCAGTACATCGGCGCGTAGAAGCCGGAGTAGAAGAGGAACGACTCGAGCATGGTCGAGGCGACCTTGCGCTTCTCCGGGTCGTCGCCGCGGTAGTAGTCCATGACGATCTGGGCCTTGCGCTGGAGGTTCTCGTTCTCCTCCGACCAGCGGAAGGCCTCGTCGATCTCCTTGGAGGAGATCAGCGTGGAGAAGATCGAGGAGTAGCTCTTCGCGTGGACCGACTCCATGAACGCGATGTTCGTGTAGACGGCCTCCTCGTGCGGGGTCACGGCGTCCGGGATGAGCGAGACGGCGCCGACGGTTCCCTGGATGGTGTCCAGGAGCGTGAGCCCGGTGAAGACGCGCGTGGTCATGAGCTTCTCGGACTCGGTCAGCGTCGCCCACGACTGGATGTCGTTGGACAGCGGCACCTTCTCGGGCAGCCAGAAGTTGGAGGTCAGGCGGTCCCAGACCTCGACGTCCTTGTCGTCCTGGACGCGGTTCCAGTTGATGGCCTGGACGCTGCTGACCAGCTTCAGCTTCTCCGACACGGTGCGTGCCTCTCCTGTTTCGTCTGCCGGCACCGGGGCCGGGGTGTGCTGTGCGGGGCGGGGGTGGACCGCCCGGGTGGGATCCTCCCACCGGGGGCCGACGGCGGAGCATGGCGTCCGCCGTCGGCCGGCGGGAGTGTCAGAGCATGCAGCTGACGCAGCCCTCGACCTCGGTCCCCTCGAGGGCGAGCTGGCGGACGCGGATGTAGTAGAGCGTCTTGATGCCCTTGCGCCAGGCGTAGATCTGGGCCCTGTTCACGTCACGGGTGGTGGCGGTGTCCTTGAAGAACAGCGTCAGCGACAGGCCTTGGTCCACGTGCTGCGTGGCCTCGGCGTAGGTGTCGATGATCTTCTCGGGGCCGATCTCGTAGGCGTCCTCGTAGTACTCGACGTTGTCGTTCGTCATGTACGGCGCCGGGTAGTACACCCGCCCGATCTTGCCCTCCTTGCGGATCTCCACCTTGGACACGATCGGGTGGATGGAGGACGTGGAGTTGTTGATGTAGGAGATCGAGCCGGTCGGCGGGACGGCCTGGAGGTTCTGGTTGTAGATGCCGTGCTGCTTCACCGACTCGGCCAGCGCGCGCCAGTCCTCCTGCGTGGGGATGTGCACGCCGGCGTCGGCGAAGAGCTGACGCACCCGCTCGGTGCGCGGCTCCCAGGTGCCGCTGACGTACTTCTCGAAGTACTCGCCGCTGGCGTACTTGGAGTCCTCGAAGCCCTTGAAGGTCTGGCCCTTCTCGATGGCGATCTTGTTGGACTCCGCGATGGCGTGGAACGCCACCGTGTAGAAGTACATGTTCGTGAAGTCCAGGCCCTCCTCGGAGCCGTAGAAGATCCGCTCGCGCGCTAGGTACCCGTGCAGGTTCATCTGCCCCAGGCCGATGGCGTGGGAGTCGTTGTTGCCCTGCTCGACCGAGGGAACGGACCAGATGTGGGTCTGGTCGGCGACGGCGGTCAGCGCGCGGATCGCCGTGCCGACCGTCTTCCCGAGGTCCGGGGAGTCCATGGCCTTGGCGATGTTCAGCGAGCCGAGGTTGCAGGAGATGTCCTTGCCGACCTGGGCGTAGCTGAGGTCCTCGTTGAACGTCGAGGGAGTGGAGACCTGGAGGATCTCCGAGCACAGGTTCGACATGGTGATCTTGCCCTTGATCGGGTTGGCCCGGTTCACCGTGTCCTCGAACACGATGTAGGGGTAGCCCGACTCGAACTGCAGCTCGGCGAGGGTCTGGAAGAAGTCGCGCGCGTTGAGCTTGGTCTTCTTGATCCGGCCGTCGTCGACCATCTCGTGGTACTTCTCCGAGACGTTCACCTCGGAGAACGGCACCCCGTAGACGCGCTCGACGTCGTAGGGCGAGAACAGGTACATGTCCTCGTTCTTCTTGGCGAGCTCGAAGGTGATGTCCGGGATCACCACGCCGAGGGAGAGGGTCTTGATGCGGATCTTCTCGTCCGCGTTCTCCCGCTTGGTGTCGAGGAACTTCATGATGTCGGGGTGGTGGGCGTTGAGGTACACCGCACCGGCGCCCTGGCGGGCCCCGAGCTGGTTGGCGTAGGAGAAGGAGTCCTCGAGGAGCTTCATCACGGGGATGACGCCCGAGGACTGGTTCTGGATCTTCTTGATCGGGGCGCCGGCCTCGCGGATGTTCGTCAGGGACAGCGCCACGCCCCCGCCACGCTTGGAGAGCTGGAGCGCGGAGTTGATGCCGCGGGCGATCGACTCCATGTTGTCCTCGACGCGCAGCAGGAAGCAGCTGACGAGCTCGCCGCGCTGCGCCTTGCCGGCGTTGAGGAACGTGGGGGTCGCGGGCTGGAAGCGGCCGGCGAGGATCTCCTCGACCATGTTCGTCGCCAGCGTCTCGTCGCCGTCGGCCAGGGCGAGGGAGACCATGACCACGCGGTCCTCGAACCGCTCGAGGTAGCGCTTACCGTCGAAGGTCTTGAGCGTGTACGACGTGTAGTACTTGAACGCGCCGAGGAAGGTGTCGAACCGGAACTTCTTCGACCACGCGAGGTCCCAGAGCTTCGTGAGGAACTCGAAGGAGTACTTGGCGAGCACCTCGCCCTCGTAGTAGCCCTCCTCGACCAGGTAGTCGAGCTTCTCCTTGAGGGTGTGGAAGAAGACGGTGTTCTGGTTGACGTGCTGGAGGAAGTACTGACGCGCCGCCTCACGGTCGGCGTCGAACTGGATCTTGCCGTCCGCGTCGTACAGGTTGAGCATCGCGTTCAGCGCGTGGTAGTCGAGCTCCGGCGCGCTGGCGACCTCTACGCCGGTATCTGTGAGCGTTGCTGCCAAAACTGCCCCAATCCCTCGCGGACGCGCGTGACGTCCTCGGTCGTTCCCAGTAGTTCGAATCGGTACAGGTACGGCACCTTGCACTTCGCGGCGACGATGTCGCCGGCAATGCAGTAGGCCGCACCGAAGTTGAGGTTGCCGGCGGCGATGACGCCCCGGATGAGTGAACGGTTGTGCTCGTCGTTGAGGAACCGGATGACCTGCTTGGGCACCGCTCCGCGGCCGTTCCCGCCGCCGTAGGTGGGGACGAGGAGCACGTACTCCTCCTCCGCACGCAGCGGCGGGTCGGTCGCCCGCAGCGGGATGCGGTCAGCGGGCAGGCCGAGCTTCTCCACGAACCGGTGGGTGTTGTTCGTGGCGGAGGAGAAGTAGACGATGCTGCCCATTTCTGCCCCTCTCGTGCCGGTGCTGACCGCGCCGCCGCGGGTGGTGCGTTGGTGTTCGGCCGGGCCACCGGGTCGCGATGACCCGGCCGAAGATGAGGGCGAACCTCAGGCGCTCACGGCGGCGGCCTGCTGGGCCGCCAGCGCCTTGATCTTGTCGGGACGGAAGCCGGACCAGTGGTCGCCGTCGGCGAAGACCACCGGCGCCTGCTGGTAGCCGAGCGCCTTGACGTTCTCGAGCGCCTCGGCGTCGACCGTGATGTCCACGACCTCGTACTCGAGCCCCTGCTTGTTCAGCGCGCGGTAGGTGGCGTCGCACTGGACGCAGGACGGCTTGCTGTAGACGGTGATGCTCATCTGAGCCGATCTCCTTGCCTCGGTGCGTCGTCACAGGCCAGAAAACGCTCTGACACGGTTGTAACAACAAGAATGTGGTTCGTGCCGGGCTGCACTTCATCCCGGGTCTCAAACACTACACCTAGGGGTGGTGCACGACAGGGACCCCAAGATGATGGGGAAGGGCGTGTCGTCGCACGCCGTCCGTCCACACCCCTCACCACCCCTCTGTGGAGCCGCGCCCGCCGGGTGGGGACGGCCTGTGGACGAGCTCGCGCCGGAGCTGTGACGGCCGCCTCCCCCACGTCCGAGACTCGCACGCACCACTGACATCGCCGCCCGCCGACCGGGTGCGACCCGGCTGTGGACAGGGCCGGCGGGCCATCGTCCACACGCTGTGCACAGACCGGCGCCCGGAGGTTCCCGGACCCCGTCCCGGCGGTCCGATATTCCGGCGTGTCGCGTCGCCCCGGCGTGTCGCGTCGGCCCTCCCGGGTCGCGAGGGCACCGCAACTTCTATATCGTCGATCGCCGCCCGTAATTGAAGAGGCTCGACAGCGGCGCACGTCGCCGTCGCCTGACCGGCCCGCGGGCCGGCCGACCGCCCTGGAGGAGACACCACCACATGTGGGACTACGTGCTCGAACGACGCGGGCAGATCCTCTACCTCGCGTACCAGCACGCGAGTCTCGTGATCCAGTGCGTGGTGCTCGCCACGGTGATCGCGCTCGTCGTGGCGGTGCTCGTGTACCGCAGCCCGCGGCTGTCCTCGCTGGCGAACTCGGCCTCGGCGATCGGCCTGACGATCCCCTCGTTCGCCCTGCTCGGCCTGCTGCTGGCGCCCTTCGGCTTCGGGGTCCTGCCAGCCGTCATCGCCGTCACCTTCTACGCGGCGCTGCCGATCCTGCGCAACGCCGTCGTGGGCCTCTCCGGAGTCGACCGCGGCACGGTGGAGTCGGCGCGGGGCATCGGGATGAGCCGCGCGGCCACCCTCGCGCGCGTCGAGCTCCCGCTGGCCTGGCCCGTGATCCTCGCCGGGATCCGCGTGTCCACGCAGATGGTCATGGGCATCGCCGCCGTGGCCGCGTACGTCCTCGGCCCCGGCCTCGGCGGCTTCATCTTCTCCGGCCTCGCCCGGCTCGGCGGGGCGAACTCCGTCTACTCCACTCTCACCGGGACGATCGCCGTCGTCCTCCTCGCCCTCGTGGTCGACCTCCTGCTCGTGCTGGTCGGCCGCCTGACCATCCCCAGGGGGATCCGTGCCTGACACCGCCGCACCCGCCTCGTCCGTCGCCGCCGCCCCGTCGGCCGCCCCGTCGGCCGTCTCGTCGGAGACCGGCACCACGGGGGTCGCCATCCACCTCCAGGACGTCACCAAGCAGTACGCCGGGCAGGCCCGGCCCGCCGTCGACCACATCGACCTGGAGATCCGCGCCGGCGAGATGCTCATGCTCGTGGGCCCGTCCGGCTGCGGGAAGACGACGACGCTGAAGATGATCAACCGGCTCATCGAGCCGAGCTCGGGCCGGATCGTCGTCGGCGGCGAGGACGTGACCACCACCAACCCGGACTGGCTGCGCCGCCGCATCGGGTACGTCATCCAGGCCGGCGGCCTCTTCCCCCACATGACCGTGGGGGCGAACGTCGCCCTCGTGCCGGGGATGCTCAGGTGGGACAAGGCGCGCACGGCCGCCCGGGTGGACGAGCTCCTCGAGCTGGTCGGCCTCGACCCGGCGACCTACCGCGACCGGTACCCCCGCGAGCTCTCCGGCGGCCAGCAGCAGCGCGTGGGCGTGGCCCGGGCCCTGGCCGCGGACCCGCCGGTGCTGCTCATGGACGAGCCCTTCGGCGCCGTGGACCCCATCACGCGCCAGCGCCTGCAGGACGAGCTGCTGAACCTGCAGGAGGAGCTCGGCAAGACCATCGTCATGGTCACCCACGACTTCGACGAGGCAGTCAAGCTCGGCGACCGGATCGCGATCCTCGACGTCGGTGCCCGGGTGGTCCAGCTGGACACCCCGGAGGAGATCCTCGCCAACCCCGCGGAGGACTTCGTCGCCGACTTCATCGGCAAGGGCGCCGCGCTCAAGACGCTGTCGCTGACCCGCATGAGCGACCTCGCCCTGCAGCAGGGGACGACGGCGCAGGCCGGGGAGTCCGGCCCCCAGGCCGCAGCCCGGGCCCGGCAGGCGGGGGACGACCACGTCGCCGTCCTCGACGGCCGCGGCCGGCCCCTGCGCTGGCACCCCGCGGACCAGCTGGCCGCCGAGACCGCGATCTCCGCGGAGGTCGACGAGATGCTGCCCACGCTGGCGCGCCGCTCCACCCTCAGCGAGGCCCTGGACACGATGCTGACCGCGTCCCAGAACGGCGTGATCGTCACCGGCCGGCGTGACGCCTACCTCGGCTACGTCACCGTCGACCAGGTGATGTCCCACATGACGCCGGAGGCCGCGGGGGCCTCCTCGTGAGCGCCCCGGCACCGGCCCGGCCTGACGGCGACCGCACCCGGGCCGTGCCGGAGACCCAGGCTGCGGCCGCCGTCGAGGCCACGATCGAGTCCTCGGCGGGCTGGCGGTCCTGGCGCGGCCTCCTCATCCAGCCGGCGCTGATCGCCGTCGTCCTGGCGGGCTACTTCGTCTGGCTGGCGACGGCGGACCTCACCGAGACCGAGGCTCGCCCCCTCTCCTGGGACTCCCTGGGCCCGGCCATCGCGGAGCACCTCCGGCTCACGTTCCTGGCGGCCGCGATCGTCGTGGTCCTGGCGGTCCCGCTCGGGATCCTGCTGACCCGGCGGCCGCTGCGGCGGCTGTCCGGACCGGTGATCGCGGTGGCCAACGTGGGCCAGGCGGCCCCCGCCATCGGGCTGTTCGTCCTCCTGGCCATGTGGCTCGGCTTCGGCCCGTGGACCGCGGTCGTCGCCCTGGTGGCGTACGCCGTGCTCCCGGTGCTGCGCAACACCATGGTCGGGCTGTCCGGCGTGGACGCCAAACTGGTCGAGGCGGGCCGGGGCATGGGGATGTCCGCCCTCGCGGTGCTGCTGCGGGTGGAGCTGCCCCTGGCCGTGCCGGTCATCCTCGCCGGGGTGCGCACCGCCCTGGTGCTGCTGGTGGGCACCGCCACCCTCGCCGTCTTCATCGACGGCGGCGGGCTCGGCATTCTCATCACCACCGGCATCAACCTGTACCTGCCCGACCTGCTCGTCTCCGGCGCCCTGCTGGTCGCGCTGCTGGCACTGCTGATCGACTGGCTCGGCCGCGTCGTCGAGCACGTCGCCCACCCCCGAGGACTGTGATGAACCGCCGCAACCGCACCGCCGCCACCCTCGCCGCCGGCGCGGCCGCCCTGGGCCTGGCCGGCTGCGGACTGCAGCCCGCCACCGGCTACGTCCCCGCCGTCGCCCCCGCCGCCATCGAGCCTGTCGAGGGCGCGGAGGACGTCTCGGTGACCGTGGGCTCGAAGAACTTCACCGAGCAGCTCATCCTCGGCAAGATCGCCGTCCTCGCGCTGCGCGCCGCCGGGTTCCAGGTCACCGACTCCACGAACATCCCCGGCTCCGTGGCCGCCCGCGAGGGCCAGCTGGCCGAGGACACCGACATGCAGTGGGAGTACACCGGCACCGCGTGGGTGGTCTACATGGGCCAGCAGGGCATCCCCGACCAGCAGGAGCAGTGGCAGGCCGTCCACGACGCCGACCTGGAGAACGGCCTGACGTGGCTGCCGCCCGCACCCATGAACAACACCTACGGCTTCGCCATGGGGCCCGACGCCGCGGCCGCGCTCGGGATCACCTCGCTGAGCGAGATCAAGGACCTGCCCGTCGAGCAGCGCACCTTCTGCGTGGAGTCCGAGTTCCGCAGCCGTGACGACGGCCTGGAGCCGATGCTCGAGCACTACGGCATCCCGCTCGACTCCCCCGACGGCGTCCCCAGCGACAACATCCGGGTCATGGACACCGGCGCCATCTACGCCGCGACCGCGAACGGCGCGTGCAACTTCGGTGAGATCTTCACGACCGACGGCCGCATCCTCGCCCTGGACCTGACGGTGCTGGAGGACGACGAGGCGTACTTCCCGTCCTACAACGTGGCGCCGTACCTGGACACCGAGCTGGTCGAGCAGTTCCCGCGCATCGCGGACGTCTTCGAGCAGATCACGCCCCTGCTGACCGACGAGCTGCTCATCGAGCTCAACGCCCGCGTCGACGTCGACGGCGAGGAGCCGGCCGACGTCGCCCTGGACTGGATGGTCTCCGAGGGGCTCGTCACCCGACCCGAGGGGTAGGAGCGGCGCCTCCGCCCTCGGCACGTGCAGCCACGGGGAGCCACGTCCTGCAGCCGCCGGACGTGCCGCGGACGACGGTGAGGCTCGAGGACTCGACGACGGTGAGGATTCGACGGCGCAGGGGCACCGAAACCTCACCGATCCGGTGACCGGTCGCCGAGTTCGTGACCTCTCCGGCACGAGCGGACGGGTCGACGAGTCGGGCAACCCGGACGAGAGGCTGACCGCCGGCCGTGAGAAGGTGACGGGCATGACGGTGCGGTCGTGGACGGAAGGGAAGGTCGGCCGGCTCGAGCTGGACCGGCCCCGGGCTCTCAACGCGCTGGACCTGGGCATGATCCGGGCACTGCGCGAGGTGCTCGAGCGGTGGCGGACGGACGACGCGGTCGCCGAGCTGCTGGTCACCGGCGCGGGCGGGCGCGCGTTCTGCTCCGGCGGGGACGTCCGGGCGGCCCGCGAGGCGATCCTCGCCGGGCGCCCCGACCTCTCGGAGACGTTCTTCGCCGAGGAGTACGCGCTCAACCGGGCGATCGCCGAGTACCCCAAGCCGTACGTCGCCGTGCTCGACGGCGTCGCGATGGGCGGCGGGCTCGGCGTGAGCGTCCACGGCAGCGCGCGCGTGGTCACCGAGCGCGCGCTGCTCGCCATGCCGGAGACGGCGCTCGGCTTCACCCCCGACGTCGGCGCCACCCACTTCCTCTCCCACCTGACCGGCGACCCCACCGGCGCCGTCGGCCGCTACCTCGCGCTGACCGGTGCGCGCATCGGCGCGGCCGACGCCCTCGCCCTGGGCCTGGCGACCCACTTCGTCCCGGCCGCGTCCGTCGTCGCCCTCCTGGACGACGCCGGAGCCGACGGCACCGCGGCGGCCCTCGCCCGCCACGCGGCGGACCCCGCCGAGGCCGGCGCGTCCGTGATCGCACCGCACCGCGACGCGATCGACGCCGCCTTCTCCGCCGGCACGGTGCCCGAGATCCTCGCCCGCCTGGACGCCGCCGGCGAGGAGTGGGCGGCCGGTACGGCGGCGACGCTGCGCACGATGAGCCCGACCTCACTGGTCGTCGCCCTGGAGCTGCTCAGGGCCGCCGCGACGTCGTCCCTCGCGCGGTCCCTGGAGAACGAGCTGCGGGCCGCCGTGTGGCTGACCGGCCGCCCGGACTTCGCCGAGGGCGTGCGCGCGGTGCTCGTGGACAAGGACCGCGCCGCCGCCTGGTCCCCGGCCACGGTCGAGGACGTGGACGCCGAGGAGATCCGTCAGCTGCTCGTCACGGCGCCGGCTGCGGGATGATGGCGGCGCACCGACCCCACCGAAGGAGCCCCGCATGCCCATGAACGTCGAGAGCTTCAACCTCGACCACCGCACCGTCGCCGCGCCGTACGTGCGGGTGGCCGACACCAAGCACCTGCCCGGCGGGGACGTGCTGACCAAGTACGACGTGCGCTTCTGCCAGCCCAACGTCGACCACCTCGAGATGCCGGTGGTGCACTCCCTCGAGCACACCTTCGCCGAGCACGTGCGCAACCACTCGGACGACGTCGTGGACTTCTCCCCCATGGGCTGCCAGACAGGCTTCTACCTGCTGCTGGTCGGCGAGCACCCCTACGAGGAGGTCCTCGACCTCGTCGCCACCACCCTGCAGGACGTCGTCGACGCCACCGAGGTCCCCGCCGCCAACGAGACGCAGTGCGGGTGGGCCGCCAGCCACACCCTCCCCGGCGCCCAGGTGGCCGCGCGGGCGATGCTGGCCCGCCGCGACGAGTGGGCGCAGGTGACGGCGTGAGCACGCTCCACACCACCGCCGCCGACGCCTCGGGCATCGCGACGCCGCCCGGCCGGGGCCCGGCCGTGGACGCCGTCGTCGTCGGCGCGATGGACGAGGAGATCCGTCCCTACTCGCGCCGCGCCACCGACGCCGGCCCGGTGGTCGAGCGCGGCCGCGCCCGCGGCCAGGTGGTGAAGATCGGCGGCGCGACGCTGCTCATCGTGCGCAGCGGCATCGGGCTGGTCAACGCGGCCGCGGCGGCCGTCGCCGCCCTCTCCACCTCCCGGCCGCGCGCCATCATCTCGACCGGCTCGGCGGGCGGTCTCGCGAAGGGCGTGAAGGTGGGCGACGTCGTCGTCGGCGACTCCTACACCTACGCGGGGGCCGACGCGACGGCGTTCGACTACGTCCGCGGGCAGGTCCCGGGGATGCCGGCGTCCTACGAGGCCGACCAGGCGCTCCTCGCGGCGGCCTCCAGCGCGGCACCGCCCGCCGGCGCGCTCCGGGTGGGCCAGATGGTCTCGGACGACTCCTTCATCACCGACGTCAACATCGCCGAGGTGCGTGGGCACTTCCCCGACGCGCTGAGCACGGACATGGAGACCACCGCCCTGGCGCAGGTTGCGCACTCCTACTCCCTGCCCTTCCTGTCGGTGCGCGGCATCTCCGACCTGTGCGGGCCGGACGCCGGCGAGGACTTCCACCTCGGCGTGGACGAGGCCGCCGAGCGGGCCGCCGTCGTCGTCCTGGCGGCGCTCGGGGCGTAGCGCGATGGGCGCGACGGTCCGGCTGCTCGTCGCGCCCGAGCTGCGCTCGTTCCTCCCGCCGAGGTCCCGGCGCGACGGCGGGCTCGACGTCCCGCTCGACCCCGGCACGCCCCTCGCCCACCTCGTCCCGGCCGCGGGCGTCCCCCTCACCGAGGTGGGCGCCCTGCGCGTCGTGGACAACGATGCCCAGGTGACCCCGGAGCACCGCCCGTCCCCGGGTGCCGTGGTGGAGGTCGCCGCGGTGAGCCGTCCCCAGCTGGCGGTCTCCGCGCGCTTCGTCCTCGACGTCCATCTCGGCGCGCTCGCCCGGCGGATGCGCCTGCTCGGCCTCGACGTCGCCTACGGCAACGACGTGGGTGACGCGGACCTGGTCGCCCGCGCGCTCGGCGAGGCCCGGGTGCTCCTCACCCAGGACCACGCGCTGCTGCGCCGCCGCGTGCTGGCTCCCCTCCCGGCCGGCGACGGCGGGGCCTTCCTCGCGCGCGCGGCGCACGTGCGCGGCAGCGCCGTGGCGGACCAGCTCGACGACGTCCTGGACCGGTTCGCGCCCCCGCTCGCGCCGTACACGCGCTGCGTCGCCTGCGGCGGCGAGCTCGTCCCCGCGAGCGTCGAGGAGGTGGCCCACCTGCTCGAGCCCGGCACGCTGCGCACCTACCGGGAGTTCGTCCGGTGCGCGGCGTGCGGGCGGCCGTACTGGCACGGCGCGCACGGGCGGCGGCTCGACGCTCTCGTGCGGCAGGTGCTGCGCGCGCACGGCTGAGCGAGGCGAGGCATCGGCGCAGGTGAGAGCGCCTCTCCGGTGGCCGGAACGCTCCACCTCCGGTTCCATGGGACCAGGCATCATCGAACCTAAGGAGGCACGTCCTCATGGAACCGTGGATCTGGATCGTCATCGCGGTCGTCGTCGTGGCACTGATCATCATCCTGGTCATCGCCTCGAGCAGGAAGAAGCGGGAGCGGGAGCTCGTCGCGCAGCAGGAGCGCCGCGCCCAGGCGCGGGACCTACGCGCGAAGGGCGAGGAGCGTGACCTGGCCGCCCGCGAGCGTGCCGCCGAGGCGGCGGCCACCGACGCCGAGGCCCAGCGGGCGCGGGTCGAGGCCGACCGGCTCGAGCGCGAGGCGCGGCTGCGTGCCGAGGAGGCGGAGAAGGTTCGTCTGGAGGCGGAGCGTCACCAGCGCGACGCCTCGGCCCTCGACCCGGACGACCTCGCCACACGCGAGGGCTCGCACGGTCGCCACGGGTCCGACACGTACGCCGACGACGCCGGTGCGACCGGCGCCCGGTTCACGGATCGCGACCGCGACGCCGACCGGGACGGCCTCACGGACCGGGACCGCCTCACCGACCGCGACCGGGACGGGCTCACCGACCGGGACCGGGACGGGCTCACCGACCGGGACCGCCTCACCGACCGCGATCACGGCCGGCACGAAGGGGACGTCGACCCCCGGCGGACCGACGACCGCCCGCTCACCTGAGCGGCGCCCCTGACCTCGGGGCGGCGGCGCGGTGACCACCACCGCGCTGCTGCTCGCCGACACCCAGTGGCCCAGGCGCGCCAAGGAGCTTCCCGCGCAGGTCTGGGCCGCGGTCGAGCGCGCCGACCTCGTCATCCACGCCGGCGACTGGGTGGACGTCCGGCTGGTCGACGAGCTCACCGCACGGTCCCGGCGCCTGGTCGGCTGCTGGGGCAACAACGACGGCCCGGAGATCCGCGGCCGGCTGCCCGAGGTGGCCCGGGTGACGGTCGAGGGCACCCGCATCGCCGTCGTCCACGAGACCGGGGCCGCCCAGGGCCGCGAGCGACGGATGGACGCGGCGTTCCCCGACACCGACGTCCTCGTCTTCGGGCACAGCCACATCCCGTGGGACACGACCACTCCGAAAGGGCTGCGGCTGCTCAACCCCGGCTCGCCCACGGACCGGCGGCGCCAGCCCCACCGCACCTACATGAGGGCGACGATCGGCGGGCCCGGGGTGCTCGAGGTGACGCTGCACCGGCTGTGAGGCGGCAACGCCGCCGGGTGTCCTGCGCCGACCACGGCGACAGCAGCATCCGGCACAAAACGCTGTTCCGGTCCGCCTCGCCCGTCCTAGGGTCGCGCACATGGACGAGCCGAAGGCAACCCTCAAGCGCTACCTGACGAGCCTGCACGAGGCGGTGCTGTGGAAGGCGGACGGACTCAGCGAGCGCGACCTGCGCCGGCCACTCACCCCCACCGGGACCAACATCCTCGGCGTGGTCAAGCACCTGGCGAGTGTCGAGCTCGACTACCTCGCACTGTTCGGGCAGCCGCACGGCATCGAGCTCTCGTGGAACGAGGAGGGCGCCGAGGACAACGCCGACATGTGGGCCACGGAGGACGAGTCGCGCGAGTTCGTCCTGCAGCTGTACGAGCGCGCCCTGGAGTACAGCCTGCACACGATCGATCAGCTGCCGCTCGACACCGAGCGGCAGGTGCCGTGGTGGAAGTCCGGCCCCGTGACCCTGCACCTCGTTCTCGTCCACCTCGTGACCGAGACCGCCCGGCACGCGGGGCACATCGACATCCTGCGTGAGCTCATCGACGGCCAGGCCGGGCTGAGGGAGGGCGTGAGCAACCTCCCGGACCAGGGCGAGCAGTGGTGGGCCGACTACGTCGCACGGCTCCAGCGCACCGCCGACCGGTTCTGAGAGGCTTCCCGGCCGCACCCACCACTCGCCACGACAAGGGGCCCGGTGGCTCGGGTGACATCGGGACGGCTCGGGCCCCGCCACCCACGAAGGGTGACGGGGCCCGGACGGTGACGGGGCCGATGGCTCCGTCTGGCGCCGCGGGCGAGCCCGGGCGTCCGGCGATCGTCAGGCGGCGACGCGGGCGTCGTCGTCGAGGGTGTCCAGGTCGAGGTCCCTGGTCTCCTTGGTCGAGAACAGCGCGAGGAGGGTCAGCAGGGCCATCGCGCTGAGGTAGACGCCCACCCAGCCGACCCCGTAGGAGCTGGCCAGCCAGGCCGCGATGAACGGGGCGACGGCGGCACCCAGGATCGAGGAGACGTTGTAGGCGATCGCCGAGCCGGTGTAGCGCACGTTGGTCGGGAACAGCTCCGGCAGGATCGCGCTCTGCACGCCGAAGGTCAGCCCCATCAGCGTCATGCCGATGATGAGGAAGACGAGCATCAGGCCCATGTTCGCGCCGTCGCCCGTGCCCATGACGTCGGGGCTGAGGAAGGCGTTGAAGGTCAGGCCGAAGACGAGGATCAGGGCGGTGACGACGATGAGGAACGGCTTGCGGCCGAAGCGGTCCGCCAGGGAGCCGGAGACCGGCACGAAAGCGGCGAAGAAGAGGATCGCGAGCAGCTGCAGGACGAGGAAGTCCTGGTAGCCGATGCCGAGGAAGCCGTCCTCGACGGCGCCGATGGAGTAGCTGAGGATCCACGTGGTGAACAGGTAGAACAGCGTGTAGGTCGCCAGCATGATGAAGGTGCCCTGGATCAGCTGGCGCCAGCTGGTGCGGAAGACCGCCTTCAGCGGTGTCTTCACCTTCTCGCCGCGCGCGACGGCGCGGGCGAAGACCGGGGTCTCCTCGAGCTTGACCCGGACGTAGACGCCGAGCGCGACGATCACCGCCGAGGCCAGGAACGGCACGCGCCAGCCCCAGGTGAGGAAGGCGCCGTCGTGGGCCGGGTCGGTGCTGTCGTGGCCCATGGCGACGGCCAGCAGGAGGAAGAAGCCGTTGGCGAACAGGAAGCCGATCGGCGCGCCGAGCTGGGGCCACATCGCCGCCCGGGCCCGCTTGCCCTTCTCGGCGTACTCGGTGGCGAGCAGGGCGGCACCGCTCCACTCGCCGCCGAGCCCGAGGCCCTGGCCGAAGCGCATGATCGCGAGCATCGCCGGGGCCCACAGCCCGATCTGCGAGTAGGTGGGCAGGAGGCCGATCAGCACGGTCGCGATGCCCATGGTCAGCAGCGAGCCGAGGAGCGTGGCCTTGCGGCCGATGCGGTCGCCGTAGTGTCCGAAGAGCACCGACCCGACCGGCCGGGCGACGAAGGCGACGCCGAACGTGGCGAGGGACGCCAGGAGGGCACCGGTGGCGCTGGCCGAGGGGAAGAACAGCAGCGGGAAGACCGAGATGGCCGCCGTCGCGTAGATGTAGAAGTCGTAGAACTCGATCGACGTGCCGACGAGGCTCGCGAAGATGATGCGGCTGCGCGGGATCGGCGCGTGCTCGGGATCGGCCGGCCGGCCGGAGTCGGTGGTCGTGCTCAACGTGCTCACGGGTGGTCTCCTGTTCGAGAATTGACCGGTTGACGATACGTCGCTGCCCATACTGCGGACAGAGGCGGCCCGCGATCTGAGATCGATTTCACCACGCCGCACCGCTGACGCGACCCGGCTCACGTCGGGATCGGTCCGAAGGTCCCGCCGGACGGACCGCGCGCCGGACGAGGATCGACGGCGTGAGCAAGGTCGGTACCTACAACTCCCCCACCCCCGCCGTCGCCCGGGCCCGGCGGGCGTTCCAGCGACAGCTGGAGGTCGAGCGCCGACGTCGGGAGGCCGAGAAGCGGGGCGAAGGCCGGAGCCCCTCCACCGGACGCTGACCCACGGAGCGCCGCGACGTAGCCGCCCGACGCGTCGCCGTGACGGCTCGGGCTCCGACGACGTGCGGTGTTCGCTTGGTGGAAGTCCGGTTCCAGAATCCTTGTGGCGCGGGCCACAAGGGACTATGGTCCTGGCTCACACCGACGCCGTTGTTCGCATGGATAACCTGCGGGTCGGCTGCCTGCCCTCAACCATGCCGGTCCAGTCGATGGATCGACGTGTGCCGAGGAGTGCGCCATGCCCCAAGCTCCACGCGTTGCCGCACCGTGCGCGTAGCCCCGGACGGCCGCGGGGTGGCGCAGTGGTGACCATCTACCGCGCCACGGTGCTCGACACGCCCGGCGACCTGCCGACGGCGGACGGGCTTCGCGTGTCGGAGGACTGCGGCCTCGTCGTCAAGGACGGCACGATCACGTTCCGCGACGACTTCCCCGCCGTCCGGGCGGCGTTCCCGGACGAGCAGGTGGTCGACCTGCGCGGCGGGGTGCTGCTGCCCGGATTTGTGGACACCCACGTGCACTACCCGCAGGTCCGGGTGGTGGGCGGCCTCGGCAGGCCGTTGCTCGACTGGCTGCGCGAGTGCGCACTGCCCGAGGAGCTCGCCCTCTCCGACCCGGTGTACGCCCGCGGGGTGGCCCGCGACTTCCTGGCCGGGCTCGTGCACGCGGGGACGACCACGGCGCTCGTGTTCGGCTCCCACTTCCCCGACGCGGTCGACGCCCTGTTCGCCGAGGCCGAGACGGTGGGGCTGCGGATCACCGCCGGACTCGTCGTCAGCGACCGTCTGCTCGCCCCCGGCCTTCACACCACGCCGGCGACGGCGCTGCGCGAGGGCAAGGCCCTCGTCGATCGCTGGCACGGGCGCGGCCGGCTCCGGTACGCCGTCAGTCCGCGGTTCTCTCTCTCGGCCAGCGACGCGATGCTCGAGTCCTGCGCCGCGCTGATGGAGACCGCACCGGACCTGTGGTTCACCTCGCACCTGAACGAGAACCTCGACGAGATCGAGCACGTGCGCCGCCTGTTCCCCTCGGCGGAGAACTACCTGAGCACCTATGGCCGCCACGGCCTCGTCACCGGGCGCTCCGTGCTGGCGCACGACGTGCACCCGTCCGCGGCCGAGCTGGAGATGCTCGCCGGCGCGGGCGCCGCGGTCGCGCACTGCCCGTCGTCGAACTCCGCCCTGGGCTCCGGCCTGTTCCCGCTGCGCGCACACCTGGACGCGGGCGTGCGGGTCGCGCTGGGCACCGACGTCGGCGCCGGGACCGGCTTCTCCCTGCTGAAGGAGGGGCTCCAGGCCTACTTCGTGCAGCAGCTGCTCGACGGCGGAGTCGCTCTCACGCCCGCCCACCTCCTCCACCTCGCCACCCGCTCAGGAGCGCTCGCCCTCGGGCTGGGCGACCAGGTCGGCGACCTCAGCGTCGGGCGACAGTTCGACGCGGTCCGGCTCCACCCCCAGCCGGGCAGCACCCTCGACGTCGCGCTCCGCCACCCCAAGGACGCCACCGACGCACTCGCCAAGATCTTCACCCTTGGCACCCCCGCCGACATCGACGTCGTGCGGGTCGCCGGCCAGGTCGTCACCGCGCCGGCACAGCTGAGCCTCGACGGCTCCCTTTCCCCCATGGAGACCAGATGAGCACCACCATCGGCACCCGGAAGGCCACGGACACCGCGGTGCGCCGCGGGTTCCTCGACCGCTACTTCGGCATCAGCGCCGAGGGCTCCACCATCCCCCGCGAGCTGCGGGCCGGATTCACGACGTTCCTGACGATGAGCTACATCCTCTTCGTCAACCCCCAGGTCCTCTCAGCCGCGATCGACGTGCCCAACGCATCGGTCCAGCTGATGATGACGACGGCGATCGCCGCCTGCTTCGGCTCCCTGGTCATGGGGGTCGTCGCACGCTACCCGTTCGCCCAGGCACCCGGGATGGGGCTCAACGCCTTCTTCTCCTACACCGTGGTGGCCGGTATGGGGGTGCCGTGGCAGACCGCGCTCGGTGCCGTCTTCATCTCCGGCGTGCTGTTCGTGGTGCTCAGCGCGGTGGGCGCCCGCCGGGCGATCGTCATGGCGATCCCCATGAGCCTCAAGCTGGCCATCACCGCCGGCATCGGCTGCTTCCTCGCCTTCCTCGGCCTGCGCAGCGCCGGACTCGTGGTCACCAACGAGGCGACCATGGTCAGCCTGGGCTCACTCTCCAACCCGACCGCCTGGATCGCGATCATCGGCCTGCTCGTCACCGCGGTGCTCCTCCAGCTCAAGGTCAAGGGCGCGATCCTGTGGGGCATCCTCGGCAGCTCCGTGATCGCGATCGCCAGCGGCGCGAAGGTCTACACCGGGGCCGACGGCGAGATGCAGGCGTTCGGCGGGTTCGGCAACGGCGTGGTCGCGGCCCCCATCTGGCCGTCGGACCTGGTCGGGCAGCTCGACCTGGCCGGCGCCGTCGGCCTCGGCCTGCTGAGCGTGGTCTTCACGTTCTTCTTCGTCGACTTCTTCGACGCGACCGGCACCCTGACCGGCCTCGCGCAGCGCGCCGGCTACCTCGACGAGCGCGGCGACATGCCCCGCGCCAAGACGACCTTCGCCATGGACGGCCTGGCCGCCATGTTCGGCGCCTTCATGGGGACCTCGACGACCACCGCGTACGTGGAGAGCGCCTCGGGCATCGAGGACGGCGGGCGCACGGGGCTGACCTCGGCGACCACCGGGATCCTGTTCGCGGCGTCGATGTTCCTGTGGCCGCTCGCCGGCGCGATCCCCGGGGCTGCGACGGCACCGGCGCTGATCCTCGTCGGCGCGCTGATGATGGACGGCATCCGCAACATCGACTGGAGCGAGGTCTCCGAGGGCGTTCCCTCGTTCCTCGCGATCATCTCGATGCCGCTGACCTTCTCGATCGCCAACGGCGTGAGCCTCGGGGTGATCACCTACTGCGCCATCAAGCTCTTCACCGGCAAGGGGCGCGAGGTCCACATCATCCTGTACCTCGTCGCGGCACTGCTGGTGGCCAGGTACGTCTTCCTCGGCGGCTGAGGCGACGCGGTGCGTCGGACGGCCGGGCCCTCCGGGGGCCGTCCGGCGCACCGCGCGTCCGTCCCTCCGGTGCCGGTCGACTTTTCCCTTCCCTCCGGGTGTCGATCCACGGCACCCTCGTTCGTTGAGCAGGTAAAGGACGGGCATCGGGCCCGTCCCGCGACGAAGGAGCCGAGGACCATGACCCAGTACCTGATCTCCGTGTGGGGCACCGAGGAGGAGTCCTACGAGAACCCCGACCCCCAGGTGATGGAGAAGGCGTACGCGCAGGTCGAGGCGTTCAACAAGCGGATGCAGGACTCCGGCGCGTGGGTGTTCGCCGGCGGCCTCGAGGCGCCCAGCACCGCCACGACCGTCGACGCGTCCAACGGCGCGGACGCCGTCGTCACCGACGGACCGTTCCTGGAGACCAAGGAGCAGCTCGGCGGCTTCTGGGTCCTCGAGGCGCCCGACCTCGACGCCGCCCTCGCCCTCGCCCGGGAGGCCTCGGCGGCCTGCATGGGCAAGGTGGAGGTCCGCCCGTTCCAGGCGGAGTGACGACGGCGCAGCCCGGGGGTGGCAGCGGCGAGGTGACGACGGCGGTGGCGGAGTGACGACGGCGGTGGCGCGGTGACGCCAGCGGCGACGGACGCCGTCGGCCACGTCTTCCGTGAAGAGTACGGCCGGTGCGTGGCGACCCTCACCCGCGTCCTCGGCGACCTCACCTCCGCCGAGGACGCGGTCCAGGACGCCTTCGCCACGGCCGTTCAGCGGTGGCCGGCCGACGGCGTCCCGCCCAACCCTGGCGCCTGGATCGTGGTCACCGCCCGGCGCCGCGCCGTCGACCGCCTGCGCCGGGAGGCCAAGCGCGACGACAAGCACGCCCAGGCGGCGCTGCTCCTCGCGCAGGACGAACCTGAACCGGTGGGACCCGTGAAGGACGACCAGCTGCGGATGCTCTTCACCTGCTGTCACCCGGCCCTCGCGCCGGCGAGCCGGGTGGCGCTCACCCTGCGCACCCTCGGCGGGCTGACGACGGCGGAGATCGCCCGCGCCTTCCTCGTGCCCGAGCCGACGATGGCGCAGCGCCTGGTCCGGGCGAAGCGGAAGATCAGCGCCGCCCTGATCCCGTACCGGCTGCCCGAGGACCAGGACCTGCCCGACCGGCTGCGATCCGTGCTCGCGGTGATCTATCTCGTGTTCAACGAGGGCTACACCGCCACGGCCGGCGCCGACCTGACCCGCCCGGACCTCTCCACCGAGGCGGTCCGGCTCGGCCGGGTGCTCCTCGACCTCATGCCCGACGAGCCGGAGGTCCGCGGGCTCCTGGCGCTGATGCTGCTCACCGAGTCGCGCCGGCCCGCCCGCACCACGGCCGACGGGTCCCTGGTGCCCCTGCCGGAGCAGGACCGCTCGCGGTGGGACCGGGCCCTGGTGGCCGAGGGGCAGGAGCTGGTGCGCCAGTGCCTGCGTCGCAGTGCCCCC
Organism: Georgenia daeguensis; assembly: GCF_039537705.1. Classification (NCBI taxonomy): domain Bacteria; kingdom Bacillati; phylum Actinomycetota; class Actinomycetes; order Allobogoriellales; family Allobogoriellaceae; genus Georgenia; species Georgenia daeguensis. The sequence continues at coordinate 17,499 of NZ_BAABBA010000016.1, read as the reverse complement.
GGCCCCTACCAGGTCCAGGCCGCCATCGCCGCGGTGCACAGCGATGCCGTGAGCGCGGAGCACACCGACTGGTCGCAGGTTCTCGCGCTCTACGACCAGCTGGTGGCCATGGCGCCGACGCCGGTCGTGAGGCTGAACCGCGCCGTCGCCCTCGCCGAGGTGACCGGGCCCGGGCCTGCGCTGGAGGCGGTGGACGGGCTGGGCCTCGACGGCTACCACCTGTTCCACGCCGTGCGCGCGGACCTGCTCGCCCGGCTCGGCCGTCCGACCGAGGCCGCCGAGGCGCTCGAGCGGGCGGTCGACCTGACGGCGAACGAGGCCGAGCGGGATCTGCTGCGCCGCCGCCTCGCCGAGCTGACGAGGACCACCGGATGGAGGACCACCGGATGAGCGAGCGCTGGGAGAGCTTCCACGAGGCGGGCCGCCGGGTCGGCGCGTTGTGGCGTCGGTTCGACGACGGCGTCCTCACGTCCAGGATCGCCTTCCCCCTCGGTGACGCCGAGATGTACCGGGCCGAGTCGGTAATCGCCTTCGAGGGGGACGGCGTGACCTGGTCCGCGACCGGCTATCGGCAGGAGCCCGGTGGGGTCGCCTCCGCGGTCACCCGGACCGCTGCCGGGCTCGGCAGGGACACCCTGCCCAGTTTCGGCGAGTTCAGGCTCGTCCTCCATCTGCTCGAGACGGGTGCCGGCTCCGTGACGTTCCGGCGGCTGGACGACGGCACCCCCGACCGGGGCGCCCGGCCGGCTGTGCTGTCGAGGGTGGGAACCGAGACTGTCGCGCTGCCCGACGGGACGGGGCCGTGCCTGCGTGTGGACCTGCTGGTCGACGGCGAGCGTGCCGGCTCGCACTGGTCCGACGCCGACGGCGTGGTCAAGAGCGACTGGCTGGGCGCCGAGTCCTACCTCGTCTCGGCCGAGGACGCGCTGGCCGGGCTGCCCCCGCGGATCGTGGCGTTCCTGCGCGACGGGTTCGGCGACTGACGTCTCCGCCGGAGGCAGTGCGCGACCGCGCCCTCCCACCCTCCGGCCACCAGGCACCCCCCGATATCCCCTGGTCCCGTTCCTCCGTCGTCCGTAGCCTCGGGCTCATGCCCGTGGAGACCGTCAACGACACCGTCGTCCTGCACCTGCCCGAGACCGGAGCCCCGATCGCCGGCGGCCAGGACGCCCTCGACCTGGTCGGCGAGGCCTGGGCGGTCCAGGCTGAGGTGGTCGCCGTCCCGGCCGGCCGGTTGGCACCGGCGTTCTTCGACCTTCGCTCCGGCCTGGCCGGCGATTTCGTCCAGAAGCTCGTGAACTACCGGCTGAGGCTGGCGATCTTCGGCGACATCTCGGCGCACGTCGGAGCCAGCGACGCGCTGCGCGACTTCGTCCGCGAGTCGAACTGCGGCGGGCACGTCTGGTTCCTCGACGGCCCGGAGGACCTCGCGCAGCGCCTTGCGCCCGCGGCCGGGTCCTAGTTGACGACTCCGGTCCCGGCAGCGTCGGCCGGCTGACCTCGGCCGGTGATCTCGGCGTCGCCGTCGGCAGGGCGGGTCAGGCCGCCGGCCTGGGCGCCGGCGTCGAGACGGACGGCGCCACCTGAACGGGCGGCGAAGCCGTTGAGGAGCGACCCCAGGTCGATCCCGGACAGGCCCTGGACGACGGCCTGCCCCTCGCCGAGCACCTGCCCGGCGATCTTGGAGACCGCCCCGGCGCCGTCGGTGGAGACGACGGTGAGGTTGTCGATCTGCCCGACCGGCTCGGCGGCGGCGCGCATGATCTCGGGGAGCTTCGCGACCAGCTGCTGGACGATGACGGCCTGTCCCTGCTCGGCCAGCGCCTGGGCCTGCGCCTCCGTAGCCGCGGCGGCGGCGAGACCCTCCGCCTTGGCGGCCTCGGCGCGGGCCCGGCCGAGCGTCTCGACGGCCTCGGCCTCGTTCTTCTGCGCCGCCAGCTCGGCCTCGGCGAGGGTGCGGCGCTGGAACGCCTCCGCCTCCGCCTCGGCCTTCCGGGCGTCGCGCTCACCCTCGGCCTGCTTGGCCGCGGCGTAGGCGGCGGCGTCGGCCGGCTTGCGGACATCGATATCGAGCTGCTGCTCGGCCACCCGCGCCTTCTCCTGCAGGGCCTCACGCTCCTGCGCGGCGACCAGCCGGTCCTGCTCGGCGCGGGCGAGCTGGCCGGCGGCCTGGGCCTCGGCGCCGGCGCGGTCGGTCTGCGCCTGGATGGTGGCCTGCTTCAGGGCGAGGTCGCGCTGCCGCTCGGCGATCTGCTCCTGGGCATGGATCTGCGCGGTCTCCGAGGCCAGGCGCGCCTCGGCCTCCTGCACCTCTGCGATCTGCCGTGCGCGCGCCGCCTGGGCGCGGCCCAGGTTGGCCAGGTAGTCCGACCCCGGCGTGGAGATGTCGGAGAGATTCACCAGGTCGATGTGGAAGCCCTGCTGGTGCAGGTCGGGCCGGATGGAGTCGAAGACCTGCTTCTGCAGGGCCTCGCGGTCGGAGATGATCTCCTCCACCGTCATCGAGCCCAGCACGGGCCGCAGCGCGCCCTCGAGCGCCTGCTGCAGCGGCTGCTCGAGGTTGGCCTGCTGGCTGGTGAAGCGCTGGGCGGCCCGGCGCACGCCGTCGGCGTCGCCGCGCACCTTGAACAGGACGGACGCCTTCACCCCGACCGCGATGAAGTTCTTGTCGACGCCCTCCACGGTGAGCGACAGCTGGCGCTGCTCGAGGGAGATCTTCGTGACCGACTCGAAGAACGGCTTGACGAAGGCCCGCCCGCCGATGACGACCCGCGGCCCCCTGCCCTCGACCACCTCCGTGGAGCTGGGCAGGGCGTCGAGGCTGCCGGTGGGGCCGCCCCGGCCGTCGCTTCGGCCGACGATGACGAGGGCCTCGTTGAGGTCGACGGTGCGGATCGACCGCTTGACCGTCACGAAGACGACGAGCGCGACGACGACCAGCGCTGCGAGGAGCGGCACGCTCCCGAGGATCAGTTCCACGGACGGTTCCTTCGTTCGCCGGGCGCGCCGACGACGTCAGGCGCGGGTTTCAGAACGATTCTGCCGGAAATAGTCCGGCCGTATGTCCGGTTTTGTCGAGCGGCACCGACGGCCCCCCGTTGCCGCGTGGGACCGGCGGTCAGCCGGGCGGGACCTGGGTGAGGGACCAGGACAGGGTGCCGGTGGACAGCGGGCGGCCCTGGGCGCCGGTCAGGTCGGGCATCGTCACGGTGACGACGGCCTCGACGTCGTACGGCTGCTCGCGGGCCGGCAGCAGCCAGGTGTCGTCCGTGCCCGCGACCGGTGCCAGCCCCTCGAGCCGCACGCGGGTGCCGGCCTCCAGGTCGTCGCGGATCGGCTCGGGAGCGACCGCGAAGAGCTCCGCGGTGTCGAGCCGCAGGACCGCGCTGAGCCCCTCGCCCCGGACGGTGGCCCTGGCCGTGGCGGTGAACGTCACGGTCTCGCCCGGGACGACGACGAGCTCGCCGCCCGCGTGCCCGGGCGCCTCCGTCGCCACGCCGGTCGCCTCGATCTCCACCGTTCCGGAACCGACGGGCGCCCCTGAATCCATCGACCCGAACGCGTGCGGGGCACCCACCAGCAGCGCCACGCCGGCCAGCGTGGAGGCTGCGGCGCTGAGCGTGGGCCTGGACAACGTGCGACTCCCTGTGACGAACGCCGGGCGACGCCGGCGGATGGTCCGCCGTGCTCAGCACCGACATCTCGACAGTGCCAGCAGTTCGCCGGGCAAGCGTCCGAAACTCTGCCGCCACTACCTGCCATGGCCGATTCCTGCCAGGCGGGCTCGTCGACCGGCGCTTCGGGCAGGGGGCACCAACTTTCCTGACCGGTTCTGTCTCATAAACGCCGCCGTACCCCTACGCTTCGTTGACGTACACCGGGCGAGGGCCCGCCGTGACCCCCACCAGCAGGAGAGAGCAACGATGTCTGAGAACCCGTACCAGCCCACCCCGCAGCAGCACAGCACCCAGGGCCAGTACGGCTCCTACGGCGCCGGCGGGCACGTTCCCGCCGCCCCGCCCGCCTACGGCTACGACGCCACCTCGCAGGAGGCCAACAGCGCGGCGACCATGTCGCTCGTCTTCGGCATCCTCGGCGTCGTCCTCCTCCCGATCGTCTTCGGCCCGCTCGCCATCTGGCAGGCCAAGAAGGCCGAGCGGCTCGGCAAGCCCGCGACCGCGGGCAAGGTGCTCGGCTGGATCGGCGTCGCCCTGGTGATCATCGGCATCATCGCCTTCATCGCCTTCTTCGTGCTGGCGGGCGCCGCGAGCACCTCGGGGATCTGAGGCACGCCGCTACCGCCGCCGGCGCTCCCGCGTGCAGAATGACGGACAGACAGCAGTCGTCCGAAACGGAGATCCACGCGTGAGCGCCAGCAGCACCCCCCTGCGCCGGACGGCGGTCCGCCTCCTCGCGGGCCTCTTCGCCGTCGCCCTGCTCATGACGGGGCAGACCGCCGTCGCACACGCGGCCGAGGAGCGTTACCCCGCTCCTGCGGACGGCGCCTGGACGGTCGACGGGCGTGGGTGGGGCCACGGGATCGGCCTGTCCCAGTGGGGCGCCCAGGGAGCGGCCCTCCAGGGGCGCACCGCGGATCAGATCCTCGGCTTCTACTACCCCGGCACCACGAGCGGGAGCGTCGCCAACGACACCGTCGAGGTGGCGCTGTCCGCACTCGTCCCCACGAGCACCGTGACGCTGTGGGCCCCGGCGGGGCAGCAGGCGTTCACGGTGTCGGTCGACGACGGCGCAAGCCGCCAGGTCGGGGGCGGACGGCTGACGATCACGCGGAACGGCACGACCGAGTACGTCGTCGAGCGGCGGACGAGCCCGACGGGCGGCGTGATCGAGCGCCTCACGCTGAAGGGCACCCAGCTCCGGGTCGCGACCGGCGACGGCGTGGTCGTCGCCAGGACCAGCTCCGCCACCACCGGGACGTGGTACCGCGGCACGATCCGGCTGGCGCCCAGCACCGCGGCCGGGTCCTTCGACGTCGTCAACGACGTCCTCCTCGAGGATTACCTGCGCGGCGTCGTCCCGCGGGAGTCGCCGGCGTCGTGGGAGCTGGAGGCGTTGCGCGCCCAGGCCGTCGCCGCCCGCAGCTACGTGCTGAGCGAGGGGCGCAGGTCGACCTACTTCGAGACGTGCGACACCACGCAGTGCCAGGTCTACGGCGGCCGGGCCACCGTCGACGCCGCCGGCAAGGTCACCGCCAACAAGGAGCACGCCAGGACCGACGAGGCGGTCCGCACGACGGCCGGCACGGTCCGGAAGTACGGCTCGGCCGTCGCGTTCACGCAGTTCTCCGCCACCAACGGCGGGTACGGCCGGACCGGCAGCAAGCCCTATCTCGCCGCCCAGGCAGACCCGTACACGGGCACCGCTCCCGGGGACACCCGCACCCGGTGGACGAGCGAGCTGAGGGTCGACACCGTCGCCAGGCAGTGCCCCAGCGGCGGGAAGCTCAACACGCTGGTGGTCGTGTCGCGCGACGGCAACGGCGACCTCGGCGGCCGCATCACCAAGCTCCGTCTCGAGTGCACGACGGGCAGCCGGGAGCTGACCGGCACGAGCGCGATGGCGTTCGGGATGTACTCGCACTGGTGGAAGCCCCAGCCGGAACCCGTCACCACGCAGGTGGAGCGCCTCTCGGGGGCCGACCGGTACGCCGTCTCCGCGGCCACCTCGAGGGCCAACTTCGCGCCCGGCGTCGCCGTCGCCTACATCGCCAACGGTCTCACCTCGGTCGACGCGCTCTCCGCCGCCCCCGTGGCCGGGAAGAACGACGCCCCGGTCCTCCTCACGCAGGCCGGCTCGCTGCCCACCGCCGTCGCCGCCGAGCTCGAGCGCCTCCAGCCCCAGCGGATCGTCATCCTGGGTGGTGCGGGCGCGGTCAGCTCGGCCGTCCAGCAGCACCTCGACCGGTACACCGCCGGCCCTGTGGTGCGCTGGTCGGGCGCCGACCGCTACGCCGTCTCCGCCGCGGTGTCCCGGGCCAGCTTCAGTCCCGGGGTCGACGTCGCCTACGTCGCGAACGGCCTCACCTCTGTGGACGCCCTGTCTGCCGCACCGGTGGCCGGGATGCACGGCGCCCCGGTGCTGGTCACGCAGGCGGGGGCGCTGCCCACCGCCGTCGCCGCGGAGCTCGACCGTCTCAACCCCAGGAAGATCGTCATCCTCGGCGGGACCGGAGCGGTCAGCTCCACGGTTCAGAGCCAGCTCGGCCGGTACGCCCCGTCGGTGGGCCGATGGTCCGGCCCGGACCGCTACGCCGTCTCCGCGGCCGTCTCGCGAGCAACCTTCGACGCGGGCGCCCCGGTCGTCTACGTGGCCAACGGCCTCACGTCCATCGACGCGCTCTCCGCCGCCCCCGTGGCGGGGATGCGCGGTGCGCCGGTGCTGCTGACGCAGCAGGGGGCGCTGCCGACGGCGGTGCTGGCCGAGCTCGAGCGGCTTCGGCCCGGCAAGGTCGTGATCCTGGGCGGCACGGGAGCCGTGAGCACCGCGGTGCAGGAGCAGCTCGCCAGGATGTGACCGCGGCCGCGGACGCTCGGCGAGCAAGAAGGACCCCCTGGTGCCATCGTTTGACGACCACCGAGTGGAAGGGGTCACCGTGTCCAGCTCAGATCACCCACGCTTCGCGCACCCCCGGCCGCGGTTCTTCACGGCGTACTCGTTCGCGATCGTCACCGGGACGCTCTTCGTGCTGTCCTGGGTCGGGCAGTTCGTCTTCCAGCTCATCGAGGTCCGCAACGACGCCGCGGAGCACGGCCAGGTCTTCGAGTGGGCCCAGTTCTGGCCCCAGTTCTTCTCCTCGACGTTCGAGAACTGGCAGTCCGAGTTCCTCCAGCTGGTCTGGCAGGCGGCCGGCCTGGCGCTGTTCTACTTCTGGGGCTCCTCGCAGTCCCGCGAGGGCAACGACCGCATGGAGGCCAAGATCGACCGCCTCCTGACCGAGCGCGGCATCGACCCGCAGGAGTTCGAGATCGAGGAGGAGGAGCAGGCCACCGAGCAGAAGGGTCACCTCTGAGTCGACGGACCGCTTTCAGGTCCGCCGCGCCGTCGCCGTCCTGACCGGCTACCGGCTCCGCAGACCCCGGAGGGCGACGTCGACGAGGTTGGTCACGTACCGCTCGAGGTCGGACGCCAGCTCCTCCCGGGAGGCTCCCCGGGGCGCGATCAGCAGGTGGAAGATCAGCGAGCCCTCCAGCCCGTCGATGACCGCGCCGGTGTCCGTCCCGGGCGGCAGCTCGCCCTCGGCGACGGCCCGCTCCAGCCGGCCGGTCAGCGGCAGGATGCCGTGCCCGATGGACTCCTCGCGGATCTCCTGGAACTCGACCGGGTTGGCGGCGGCCGCGGAGACGATGTTGAGCATGGTCTGCCCCTCCTCGCCCAGCAGCGCCCTCCCACGGCCGGTGGCGTAGGCGATGAGGTACTCCCGCAGCGGCAGGCTCTCGTCCGGGCTGAGGTCGTTCTTCGACTCGAAGTCGCGGATCGCCTCGATCAGCAGGTCGTGCTTGGTGTCCCACCGCAGGTAGATGGACGACTTGCCGATGCCGGCGTGCGTGGCGACGGCGTCGAGGGTGAGGCCCGACCACCCGCGCTGGCCGAACAGCTCGATCACGGCCTTGTAGGCCCGCGGCTCGGTGTCGGCGTGCCGGGGACGGCCGGGCCGGCGGCGCGGTTCCTGCCCGTTGGTCTCCGTGGGGGAGGTCGCGGTCAGCTGTGTCATGTCGAGCCCCTTTGATCTCGCTGTTCCCCCGACCAGCGTCAAACGTGTGGACGGAGACTACAACGCGGCGGACGCTCACGAGCGGTAATAGGAGGGGCTCGAGACGATCGAGCGCATCTCCAACGCTTTTCCGCCGTACGCGCGGGAGTCGACCGCATCAGTCGGCGACAGACGTCTCGTTAGGCCTTCGCAAGGCCGGGTGCGGCTGGCAGAATCACCGCGCGCAGGAACGATCGGTCACGGGGAGGAACCATGTCCGCCGAGCACTCCTACGACGACCTGGACGATGGCACGGAGCTGGACGACGACCTGTTCGAGACCGACGATGACGACGAGCTCGACGAGCTGGGCGAGGACCGCGACCTCATCCGGGCGAAGTGGTCGATGGACGGCGCCCGCACCCTGTCCGATGCCGCCGCGAAGCTCGAGGCGCTCGCGCAGGAGCTGCGCGACCTCGAGGAGAGCGGCTGGCAGCTGACCGAGCCGGTTGCCGACGACGTCGGCATCATCGAGCAGGTCGACGCCGACGGCTAGGCCGGGCGACGTGCCTCGTCCCCGGCTCGTTCGCCAGCGGGCCGTCGAGGTCGTCGGCACCATGGGTTCCCCCGACGGAGGGAGCGGTCATGGTTCCTGGTGCGGCTTCGACGGCGGTGGGGCATGGCCCGCCGGCCCGCACGGCAGCGCGCAGGGTCGTCACGGTGGTGCTGCGGGTCTTCGGGGTCCTGCTCCGGGTGGCGGGCGTCCTCATGCTGGTGACGTCGGCGGTGCTCGGCATCCAGGCGTGGTGGTCGCGGTTCTCGGTCTGCCTGGTCCGTGGTGAGCCGCCGGTGCCCGGGTTGCCGGAGGACGGTGCAGGCGCCTGTGTGGCGCTCCAGGATCATCTGTACGACTACTCCGTGCCCCAGGCCCCGTGGGTCCCGATCGCTGATGCTGCGCAAAGGGAGGGGCTGAGTCTGATCGCTCTCGGGCTGGGGGTCGCGGTGGTCTCCCTGTCCCTGGGCGGCCGCTGGTTCGTCTGGCCGCTGTCGGTGGCCGGTGGTGCGGGCCTGGCCGCGATGTGGGCGGGGATGGGCGAGCCGGTGTGGCGGTCGGGACTGGCGGGGGAGCCGGTCGGGTTCGTCGACTGGAGGGCCGCGAGCGCGCTGGGCATGCTCACGCTGCTGTCCACGCCCGCCCTGGCGCTTCTGACCTGGTTCCACGGTGGCCGGGACGGCCGGCTGCTCGCGGTGTTCTGGGCGGCGATGACGGCAGCCCAACCGCTCCCGGAGTTGCTCTTCACGCTGTCCGTGTGGGGCTCGCACGACACCTCGCCGCTGCGGGGGTTCGCCAGGTGCGCGATAGTCGCGGTCGCGGCGGTGGTGATCGCGCTGACGTTGATCCCGGTGGACCGGCGTGATCGGCTGCTGCCTCGTCCCGTCAGAGCGTTGGGTCGAGCGGTGAGGAGGGCCCTGCCGACGGCGGCGGCCAAGATGCGAGAGCTGGACGGGCGGCTCTCCCCGAGCAGGCCGAGCCGGCGGTAGGTGGCCGGCAGACGGAACCAGGGTCTCGTTCCTCGAGCCAGAGGTCAGGCTGCGGTCGGATTCTCTGCCGGCGGGCTGGCCTGCAGCATGCTTTCCAGTGCCTCGAGCGTCGGGCCGGGGCGTTGGCTGGTGTCGACGCCGTCCCGGACGGCGAACACGGAGACGCCCATGTGCTCGAGGGCCCCGAGCGTGAGGGCCACATCGGTGCAGTCGGCGCCGAAGGTCTTCAGGTCGGTGACGACGACGGTGTCGCCCCGGCGCAGCTGCTCGAGCAGCAGCCGCCACGCCGGCCGCGAGCTCGCGGGTGTCGTGCCGCAGGCCACGTCGGTGAACGTCTCGGCCCGGCGTACACCGGCGCCTCGCAGGACATCGTGCTGGTCGCTGTCGTCGTCGCCCATCTCGTCGACCCGCACATACCCCAGTCGCTTCATAGGGCCACGTTACGGTCGGCTGCCGTCCGCCGCTCGTTGAGCGCCGCGCCGCCCTTCACCGACGCCGCTGCCGGGCGCTCAGCTGATCTGCGCGAGGTACCCCAGCCACTCTTCGGTGCGCCTCGACCGCGTGGTGGCGTCGTAGCTGACGAAGACCCGGACCGTGCTCTCGTCGTACGGCTGGCACCTGATCTCGCCCGCGCACTCCGTCAGGTAGAGGGCAGCAACCTCCTCGCCTGCGCCGTCGGCTTCGAGATCGCGATCGGCGAGGGTCACCAGCACCGTCCCCTCCATGTCTGCCCGGGCCTGGCAAGCCATGCGCGCGACCATCTCGGCATAGAGGTTCCCGGCCCCACGGCAGAGGAACTCCGCACGCTCCACGTTCCTGTATGGCCTGAACGTCGCACCTGTCCAGTGGTCGAAACGCCCGTCAGCCCTGAGGCGACTCACCCTGGTCCGGCTGGCGAGCACACCGGAGTTCTCCACCCACTCCAGCGCCTCCTGAAGGTTCTCGCCGGCGAGGTAGATCTCGTCAGCGTGCCTGGGCACCACGTAGAGCTCACGGGGCTTGCGGCCGTGGAACACCAGCTCGTCCCCGTCCACGGTGCGCGCGAGGACGATCGCCCGCCCGAGGTCTTCGGCGGAGAGCAGGGCCGAGTCCTGCCAGAAGTGGGCGTTCTCGCGCCACGTCCACTGCAGCTCCTCGTACTGCGCCAGGATCGACCGGGGCATGAGGACGTGGACGTATCCGGCGTTGTACTGCCCGGAGCCCAGCGTCGTGACGAACTCTCGGTAGCCGTCCGGGAACGTGGCGCCGATCAGATGCTCGACGGCATCCACGTCCTCGTGGCTGACGACATCCAGGTCGTTGCCCAGCATGTGCACGTCTTCGAAGGCCATCGATACCAAACGGTCCTGTTCGCACGGCGCGTCCCTCCGTTCAACCTGGCTCAGCACAAACTGCACCGGTAGAACGAAAAAAGTGGCGGGGCCCCGGACGACTGCCGGGATCCCGCCACTTTGCTGTGCGCGAGGGGGGAGTTGAACCCCCACGCCCTTTCGGGCACACGGACCTGAACCGTGCGCGTCTGCCTATTCCGCCACTCGCGCGCTTGAACAGCGAAGGAAACGTTAGCACGCAGCCCGGTCCGCCTCCGAACCGGCGGACGGCCGGGGGCCGTGATCCTGGCCACCTTTGCCACCGGGCCCGCCGCACCGCCGGTCGCAATACGGCTGTTCCCAGGCTTCGTCGTTACGATCGTCGTGCCGGACGTGTGTGCCGGTGCCGGGACGGACCCGGCGAGCGAACCCGGGCGGGCAGTCCGGGACGGACCGCCGAGCCACCCGGCCCGGCACAGGAGCCGGCGAGAGCCGGGCACGATCCGGGCCGCGACCCGCCCCGGGGAAGGAGGTGCGCGATGGGCGTCCTCGACCGCTTCGAGAAGGGCGTGGAGCACGTCGTCTCCGCCGCGTTCGCCAAGGCGTTCCGCAGCGAGGTCAAGCCCGTGGAGATCGCCTCCGCAGTGCGCCGGGAGATGGACGACCGCGCCGCGGCCGTCTCCCGCGGGCGCACCGTCGTGCCGAACGAGTTCGTGGTGGAGCTTTCCCCGACCGACCTCGAGCAGGTGGAGCAGTGGGGGTCGGAGGCCCTGGCCGACGAGATGGTCGGCGCCGCCACCGAGCACGCGTCCTCCCAGCGCTACTCCTTCGTCGGTCCCGTCGAGGTCAGCTTCGCCCAGGACGAGTCCCTCACCACCGGCCGCTTCACCGTCCGCTCGGCCACCCGGCGCGGCGCCGTCGCCCCGGCCACCTCCGCCGTCGCCTCGTCGCGCCACCCGATCATCGACATCGACGGCCAGCGCTACCTGCTGACCGGGCCGGTCACCGTCGTCGGCCGCGGCAGCGAGGCGGACATCGTCGTCGACGACTCCGGCGTCTCCCGCCGCCACCTGGAGATCCGGGTGACCCCGGCGGGCGTCATCGCCACCGACCTGGGCTCCACCAACGGCACGTTCGTCGAGGGCCACCGCATCGACGCCGCCACGCTGGTCGACGGCAACACCATCACCCTGGGACGCACCCGCATCATGTTCTGGACCGGCGCGGACGAGCCCGACGACGACGGCGGAAGGTGAACGCTTGAGCGAGCTCGTCGTCACCCTGCTGCGCTTCGGCTTCCTGATCCTCCTGTGGTTGTTCGTCCTCGCGGCGCTGAACGTCCTGCGCAAGGACGTCTTCGGGACGCGCGTCACCGCGCGCGGCCCCGGCCTGCGGCGTCCCGCGCGGCGGACGACGGCGGAGCCTCGCCCCGCCGGGGCCGCCCGCAACGCCCCCACCCGCCTCGTCGTGACGCAGGGCCCGCTCGCGGGCACCACCATCCCGCTCGGCCCCTCCGCCGTCCTGGTGGGCCGCTCGCCCGGCTGCACGCTCGTGCTCGACGACGACTACTCCTCCAACCGGCACGCCCGGTTCTTCCCCAAGGACGGCAGCTGGTGGGTCGAGGACCTCGGCTCGACCAACGGCACGGTGGTGGCCGGTGACCGTGTCACTCAGCCCGTGCAGGTCTCTCCGGGCACCCCGGTGCGGATCGGCCAGACCCTGATCGAGCTGCGCCGGTGAGCCCCATGTCCGTCCAGCTCCGCTTCGCCGCCCGCTCCGACGTGGGGCTGGTCCGCGCGACGAACCAGGACTCCGGGTACGCCGGCCCGCACCTGCTCGTCCTCGCGGACGGCATGGGCGGCCCTGCCGGCGGCGACATCGCCTCCTCCGTGGCGGTCGCCCACCTGGCGGAGCTCGACGACGCCCACAGCGCCGACGACCTCCTGGACCTGCTGCGCTCCGCCGTCGGCGCGGCGCACGCCGAGCTCATGGAGCGCTCCGAGGCCGACCCCGACCTGGCCGGGCTCGGCACCACCTGCATCGCCGTGCTCCGCGCCGGCAACAAGCTCGCCATGGTGCACATCGGCGACTCCCGCGCCTACCTGCTGCGCGACGGCGAGCTCACCCAGGTCACCACCGACCACACCTTCGTCCAGTACCTCGTCTCCACCGGCCGCCTCACGCCCGAGCAGGCCGAGCGCCACCCGCAGCGCAACGTGATCCTGCGCGCCCTCGGCGACAACGACGGCGAGGTCCAGCTCGACGAGTCCCTCCGCGAGGCCCTCCCCGGGGACCGCTGGCTACTGGCGTCGGACGGCCTGTTCGGCGTCGTCTCCCACGAGACGATCGCCGAGACCCTGACACATGTCGAGGACCCGGGCGAGTGCGCCGAGGAGCTCATCACCCTCGCCCTGCGCGCCGGCGGGCCGGACAACGTCACCTGCGTGGTGGCCGACGTCGTCGCCGACGGCTCCCCGGACGACGACCCCCAGGTGGTCGGCGCGGCGGCCCGCGACCGGCTGCGCGCCACCCGTGGCGGGGGCGGCGCGGCCGCCCGCGCCGCAGCCCTGACCAGCGCCCGCTCGCCCTCCCCGGTCAGCCCGGAGGACGACGACGAGCCCGAGCCGTCCCGGGCGCGGCGCTGGGTCGGGCGACTGGTCGCGACGGCGCTGGTCCTCGCGACTCTGGTGGGGCTGGGGTACGCGGGCTACTCGTGGACCCAGACCCAGTACTTCGTCTCGCCGTACGGCGACTACGTCGCCATCTACCGCGGCATCCCGCAGGAGATCGGGCCGATCCGGCTCGCCAGCCTGCACGAGCGCACCGACCTGCGCGTCGATCAGCTCGCGCCCGTCGCGCAGGACCGGCTGCAGAGCCCGATCACCCGCGCCTCCCTGGCCGAGGCGGAGGACGTCGTCGCCAACCTGCGCGAGTCCGTCGCCGAGCCCCGGCCCACGGCGGAGCCGGACGCGACGGCGGAGCCCGGGCCGACGGCCCCCGCCTCGCCCGCCCCCTCCCCGGCGACCACGGAGCCGGGCTGATGGCGATCGTCTCCCAGCAGCGTGCGCGGACCGGCCGCGGCGCCGAGCTGGGCCTGCTCGCGCTCGCCCTCGTGCTGGTGGTGGGCGCGTACGCGCAGGTCTCGCTCGCCGTCACCGGGGAGCTCCCGGCCAACCTCGCCACCCGGGCCGGCGGCCTCGCGGTGCTCGCGCTGGCGGCCCACATGCTCGTGCGGTGGAAGGCCCCGTACGCGGACCCGGTGCTGCTGCCCATCGTGGTGGCGCTCAACGGCATCGGGCTGACGATGATCTACCGCATCGACCTCGCCTCCACCGCCCGGGGCGGCGACGGCGGGGACGCCGACCGCCAGCTCATGTGGACCCTCGTGGGGGTGGTGGCCGCCGTCGCGGTCCTGTGGTTCATCCGCGACCACCGGGTGCTGCGGCGGTACACCTACACGGCCATGGTCGCCGGCCTCGTGCTGCTCGTGCTGCCGCTGGTGCCGGGCCTCGGCGTGAGCATCAACGGCGCCCGCATCTGGATCCACCTCGGCTCCTTCCTCTCCTTCCAGCCGGGCGAGCTGGCCAAGATCGTGCTGGCCATCTTCTTCGCCGGGTACCTCGTGACCAACCGGGACACCCTGGCGCTGGCCGGCCCGAAGGTGCTCGGCCTGCAGCTGCCCCGTGCGCGTGACCTCGGCCCGATCCTGCTGGCCTGGGGCGTCTCCCTCGCCGTCCTGGTCCTCGAGCGCGACCTCGGCACCTCGCTGCTGTTCTTCGGGCTGTTCGTGGCCATGCTCTACGTGGCCACCGAGCGGCTCAGCTGGGTCCTCATCGGCCTGGCGCTCTTCGCCGGCGGCGCGCTCACCGCCGCCGCGCTGTTCCCCCACGTCGACGCCCGGTTCGACGTCTGGCTCAACGCCCTCGACCCGGAGGTCTACAACCGCAGCCCCGGCGGTTCCGGACAGGTGGTCCAGGGCCTGTTCGGGATGGCCTCCGGCGGTCTGACCGGCACCGGCTGGGGCTACGGCTACCCCCAGCTGGTCCCGTACGCGAACTCCGACTTCATCGTCGCCTCGCTCGGCGAGGAGCTGGGGCTGACGGGCCTGCTCGCGATCCTGCTGCTCTACCTGACCCTCGCCCAGCGCGGGATGCGCGCCGCCATCGGCGTGCGCGACGGGTTCGGCAAGCTGCTCGCCTCGGGCCTGGCGTTCGTCCTGGCGTTCCAGGTCTTCGTCGTGGTCGGCGGCGTGACCCGGCTGATCCCGCTCACCGGCCTGACCACGCCGTTCCTCGCCCTGGGCGGGTCCTCCCTGGTGTCGAACTGGATCATCGTCGCCCTGCTGCTGCGCATCTCCGACGCCGCGCGCCGCCCCGCCCCGCCCGCGCCGGAGCCCGCCCCCGAGGACGTCGCTCCGGCCGCGCCCGTCGAGGTCGGCGAGGACGCCGCCCGCCGCCGGCCCGGTCCCGCGGACGGCCAGGCCACCGAGGTGGTGCAGCTGTGAACCAGCCGATCCGCCGCCTCGCCACCGTCGTCGCCCTGATGTTCCTCGCGCTGATGGTCTCCGCCACCTCCGTGCAGTTCTTCCAGGCCGGGGCGCTGAACACCGACGGGCGCAACGTGCGCACCGTGTACCGCGAGTACGGCCGCGACCGCGGCCCGATCGTCGTGGCAGGGGAGTCCGTCGCGTCCTCCAGCCCGGTCGACGACGTCTACGGCTACCAGCGCTCCTACTCCCCGGGGCCCCTCTACGCGCACGCCACCGGCTACTTCTCGACGGCGTTCAACCGGCTCACCGGGCTGGAGCAGACGGAGAACGAGGTGCTCAACGGCACCTCCAGCTCCCTGCTGCTGCAGCGCATCCAGACTCTCGTCACCGGCCAGCAGCCGCAGGGCGGCGCGGTCGAGCTGACCCTGGACCCGCAGGCCCAGGAGGCGGCCGCGGCCGCGCTCGGCGACCGCGAGGGCGCCGTCGTCGCCCTCGACCCGGCCACCGGGGCGATCCTGGCCATGGTCTCCAGCCCGAGCTACGACCCCAACTCCCTGGCCACCCACAACCGTGAGGACGCCGAGGCCGCCTGGACGGCCCTGAACGAGGACCCCGCCGAGCCGCTGGTCAACCGCGCCATCGCCGGCGACCAGTACGCGCCGGGCTCGGTCTTCAAGGTGATCACCGCCGCGGCGGCGCTCGAGGGCGGCGACCTGACCGCCGAGTCCGTCGTCCCCGGCCCCACCGAGCTGACCCTGCCCCAGACCAGCCACGTCATCCAGAACCCGCTGCAGCGGGCGTGCGGCGACGGCTCCGGGGACGTCCCGCTGATCGCGGCCTTCCGGCAGTCGTGCAACACCACCTTCGCCCAGCTCGCCATGGACATGGGCGACGACGCGCTGCGGGCCAAGGCGGAGGCGTTCGGCTTCGGGCAGCCGCTGGAGGTCCCGCTGCAGGTCACGCCGTCGCGCTTCCCGGCCGACCCGGCGCCGCCGGAGCTGGCGATGAGCGGCATCGGGCAGTCCGACGTGCGCGTGACGCCGATGCAGATGGCCATGGTCGCGGCGGCGATCGCCAACGACGGCGTGCAGATGCAGCCCCACCTGGTGGCGCGCGAGCTCTCGCCCGACCTCGAGGTCGTCCGCACCACAGAGCCGAACGAGCTGCGCGAGTCCGTCTCGCCCGTGACCGCCGCGGAGCTGACGAAGATGATGGTCGAGGTGGTCGCCAACGGCACCGGCACCCCGGCCCAGATCCCCGGCGTGCAGGTGGCCGGCAAGACCGGCACCGCCGAGATCTCGTCCGACGTCGCACCCCACTCGTGGTTCATCGGCTTCGCCGGGGCGGAGGCGCCCGAGGTCGCCGTCGCCGTGCTCGTCGAGAACGGCGGCGACGGCGGGACCACCGCCGGGCCGGTGGCGCGCGAGGTCATGGAGGCGGTGCTCCGATGAGCCTCTCGACCCCCATGGCACCGCGGACCGGACTCGTGCTCGGCGGTCGCTACGAGCTGACCACCCGGATCGCCGTCGGCGGCATGGGGGAGGTCTGGGAGGCCCTCGACCGTCGGCTCGGACGCACCGTGGCCGCGAAGGTCCTCCGCCCCGAGCTGGTGGGGGACGAGCTCTTCCTCGCCCGGCTGCGCACCGAGGCCCGCAACACCGCGGGGCTGCAGCACCAGAACGTGGCGATGCTCCTCGACCACGGCGAGCAGGAGGGCTCGGGCTACCTGGTGATGGAGCTGGTCCTGGGGGAGACGCTCGCGGACCGGCTCGACCGCGAGGGCACCCTGGCCGCGGACGACCTCGTGCCGCTGCTCGTGCAGGCCTGCCGGGGGCTGCACGCCGCGCACACGGCCGGCGTCGTGCACCGGGACGTCAAGCCGGCGAACGTCATCATCCGGCCCGACGGCACCGTCAAGCTCACCGACTTCGGCATCTCCCTCGGCGCCAACCAGGAACCCATGACGTCCGCCGGCATGGTCATGGGCACCGCGCAGTACCTGCCGCCCGAGCAGGCGATGGGCAGGGCGGCCACCCCCGCCGGCGACGTCTACGCGCTCGGCGTCATGGCGTACGAGTGCCTCGCCGGCCACCGCCCGTTCACCGGCTCCACCCAGGTGGACATCGCGTTCGCCCACGTCAACCAGCCGGTGCCGCCCCTGCCCGCCAGCGTGCCCGCGCCCGTGGCCGCCGTCGTGGAGCGGATGCTGGCCAAGGACCCCGCGAGGCGCCCGGCCAGCGCCCTGGCGTGCGCCTGCGAGCTCGAGGCGGCCCTGCACCGGACGACGCCCCGGCGCTCCCGGCGCGCGCCCGCGGCGGGCACCCGGCGTGCGGTGCGCGCCGAGCAGCGCGCCGACGACGGTGGGCCCGGGCTTCGCGCCCACGGCGGGGGCACCGCCGTCGCGACACCGGCCGCGCCGGTCGCCGGCCCGCCGGGCACACCGGTCGG